>JBKEBV010000219.1:0-5521 GCA_047973315.1 Propioniciclava sp. | reverse complement strand
CGGAGTACGTTGACGTCTACCGCAACAGCTTCCGCAGGGAGCATTCGGTGTTGAGGGTGCTGCTTCAGCGTCACATGTCGGCCAGCATCGAGGCCTACCTCGACCTGCGCCGCGCCGATCTTGTCCTGCCGGTGGTGCTGCGCGATCAGCCATGGCCCCTCACCCGCGACCTCCTGGCTCAGCATTACGCCGATTCTGAGTTGTCGGTGGTGAGTGTGTGGCTGGGCCTGGAGCCCGACGAGCGGGATCGGGCCGATCTGGCCGGGTGGATGCTCGCGATGGCACCCGCCTGGGATCGCCGCCTCATGGATCTCGGCGGCGGGCGGGCCTCGTAGCTTTTTCTGCAAACGGGCCCCTTCGCATAGCAACTGTGAGACTCTTGTCGCATAGTGCAATGAGGTGCTCAGGAGGCTACGGATGGCCAGCGATACCACGACACAGACACGGTCGGTGAGTCGGCGACGGTTCCTGCAGGGTTCTGCGGTGGCGGGCGGCGCGATCTCCCTGGGCCTCCCGACCCTACGCACCGCAGCTGACGAACCCACTAGCAACGAGAAGCACTTCTACTGCGTCTGCCGCCCGAACTGTGATGGCTATTGCGCCCATGACGTCACTGTCCGCGACGGCAAAGTCGTGCTGTCGCGGTTCGCTCCGCTGCCGGATCCGGCGTTCAATCGCATCTGCCTGCGCGGCATGTCCAACCTGCAGCGGCTGTACAACCCCGACCGGATCAAGTACCCGATGAAGCGTGTGGGGGAGCGGGGCGAGGACAAGTGGGAGCAGATTTCGTGGGAGGAGGCCGTCCGGCTGATCACCGACTCGTGGAAGAAGACCCAGGCCGAGTACGGCGAAGCGGCCGTCGCCTTCTACGCCGGGTCGGGGGCACTGAGCATGGTGAACGGGTCCATGCCGGGCGTCACCTCCGTGCTGCACAACGCCATGGGTGCCACCAAGCTCGAAATGTCGCTGGATGCCGCCTTCGGTCACGGGTTCAATCGCTGCACGGGCGGTTCGATCAAGAACGACGTCCGCGACTACGTCCATGCGAAGACCATCATCGTCGCTGGCTTCAATGTCACCGAATCGAACATCCACTACTGGCACTTCCTCCGGGAGGCCCAGGAGCAAGGCGCCAAGCTCATCGTCATCGATCCGGTCTTCACCCACATCGCCGCTCGGGCGGACCAGTTCATCCCGTGCCGGCCCGGCTCGGATCCGGCGCTGCTCCTGGGCATGATGAACGTGATTGTCAGCGAGAACCTCACCGATCAGAAGTTCCTCCGCGAGCACACCGTCGCTCCCGTGCTGGTCCGCGACGACAACGGCACGTTCCTCCGGATGAGTGACCTCGGAGTGGAGCCCGAGCAGGGTCCCGTTGATCCCGCGACGGGGCAACCGACCCCGGTCGACCCGCCTGTTGTGTGGGATGGCCGCGCCCAGAAGGCAGCAGCGCTCGGTTCGACCGATGATCCCTCCATGGAGGGCAGCTTCGAGGCGGGCGGCATCGCCTGCCGGACGGCCTACACCCTCCTGTTGGAAGAGATCGACGCCTGGCCGGTGGAGCGGGCTGCAGCGTTCACCGAGATTCCCGCCGAGACCATCATCCAAGTGTCCCGCGACTACGCAGACGGGCCCTCGTCCATCACGACCGCCTACGGCAACCAGGCGCATGGCAACGGGGTCATGGTCGGGCACACCTTTGCTGCCCTGGCCGCCATCACCGGCAACATCGGCAAGCCAGGCGCGAGCGCGGGAAACAGTTGGCAAACGGCAGCCGCGGCCGTCAACTGGGCCGCCACGATGCCGGAGGGCAGAGTGAGCCCCCCGGTGGAGATCATCATGCTCCCCGACGTGGCAGATACCGGCCGCTACGGCGACCAGGAGTACCCGATCAAGAGCTTGTACATCTACCAGGGGAACCCCTTCTCCAACTCGGTGGATCAGATTGCCTTCCTCGAGAAAGTGGTGCCGAACATGGACCTGATCGTCACGACGGATCTGGCCTACACCGACACGGTCCGCTACTCCGACATCGTCCTCCCCGCGACGCACTACTACGAGGCCGAAGAAATCACCAACGGCCTCGCGAACCACCCGTATGTGCAGTACTCCGAGCAGGCGGTGGAGCCCCTGTTCGAGGCGAAGCCAGACATGGAGATTGCCCGGCTGCTCGCCGAAGGGATGGGACTGGGGAAGCACTTCCAGAACGCGGACGGAACGCCCATCAGCTTTGGTGGCTGGGTGGAGAGGATGCTGGACACCGACGTGGCGCGCAGCTTCGACCTGACCTGGGAGAACCTGCAGGCCAAGCACGCCATCGATTTCAATCCGCCGGGAACCTATGTCACCGGAAAGGAACCCTGGATCGCCTTCAAGGACGGACAGTTCCTGACTCCGACGGGGCGCTTGGAGTTCTATGTGGAGCATCCGACGGTGCGGGCTGACTACGGGCAGTCCTTCGACGTCCAGCGTGAGCGGCTCCCGCGGTTCTACCCGCCCATTGAGGCCTGGCCGGACAATCCCCTGAGAGCCACCTACCCGTTGGTACTGCTCTCGGAACGGCCTCGCTTCCGGGTTCACTCGATGTGGTTCGACACCCCTTGGCTCCGGGAGCTGGATCCCGAGCCCATCATCAAGATCAACCCGCTGGACGCTTCAGCCCGGGGTATCGCCAACGGCGACTATGTGGAGGTCTTCAACGAACGCGGCCACGCCGTCGCGCGGGCCGTCCTCAGCGAAGGACTCAAGCCCGGTGTCCTCACCTATCCCAAGGGCTGGCAACGTGCTCAGCATAAGGCCGGACACTTCTCCGAACTCAGCTCGAAGGCCCACGATCCTGTCGGGGTCAACATGAACTTCTTCGACGTCATTGCAGACATCCGGATATGGGAAGGCGCGTAAGCAACATGACGACCAAACGACTGGGCATGGTGATTGACACGCAGCGCTGCATCGGCTGCCACACCTGCGCGATTGCGTGCAAGGCGGAGAACAACCTGCCGGACGGGGTCTGGTGGAACCGGGTTCTCACGGTCGGTGGTGACGAGATGGACACTCCGGCGGGGACCTTTCCGAATGTCACCATGTCCTTCCTCACGCTGGCCTGCCAGCACTGCGAGAACCCGCCCTGCGTCAAGGCGTGCCCTGTGGGGGCCACGTACAAGCGCGAAGAGGACGGCATCGTGGTGCAGGACTACGACAAGTGCATCGGCTGCCGCTATTGCGTGGCCGCCTGTCCCTACACCGGTGTACGCCAGTTCAACTGGGAGTCCCCGGAGTATTACCAGGACTTCGCCGTCGGGGATCGGGACGTGCCTGCGCACCAGACCGGTGTGGTGGAGAAGTGCACGTTCTGTTCTCACCGGCTCGCACGTGGCGAAGAGCCTGCTTGCGTCGAGGTGTGCCCCGCCCGGGCCCGCGCGTTCGGGGATCTCAACGACCCCGAGTCCCCGGTGTCTGAGCTGTTGCGGACGCGTTCGCACTTCACCCTTCTCCCGGAGAAGGAAACCAAACCGTCTGTGTACTTCCTGAGTTGAGGGGTTGAGCGATGGACACGTCTGAGCCCGCCGCCGAGCGGCGCTTCAACACCAAGCTTTGGCTGGGCATCAGTGGGGGATTGACGCTGCTGGCCCTGGTCCTGTGGATCGTGCAGGTGACGCGAGGGTTGATCGTCACTGACATGAGGGACCTCACCAGCTGGGGCCTCTACATCGTGATGTTCATGTACACCGAAGGCGTCGCGTCCGGTGCCCTGGTGCTGGCCACAGCACCGCTGGTCTTCCGGATTCGGGGCCTGGGTCAGCTGCCGCGGGTGTCGTTGTTGGTGGCCATCGCAGCGATGGTGCTGGCCGCGTTGTTCGTGTTCGTCGACGTCGGCCGTCCGGAGCGGTTCTGGCGTCTCATCGTCAACGCGCAACTGGGGTCCCCCCTCATGTGGGATGTGATCGTGGTGGGCGTGTTCCTCGCGGTCGCCCTCGTGCTGGTCTGGCTGACGCGCGATCTGTCCGACGCCGATCCCCATCCGGTCCCGACGCTCACCCGCCGCTGGGCCGTGGCGGGACTGATCCTCGGTCTCATCACCCCGGCGGTGACGGCCATGGTCTTCGGTCTGCAGATTGGACGGGGCCCGTGGAACACCGGGCTGCTGGCCCCCATGTTCATCACCGCAGGCCTTGCCTCGGGAATAGCCACCAGCATGCTGGTGGCCCTGTGGCTGGCCCGCTCTCATCGGATCTCCGATCCCGGGCAGGCCGCGTGGCTGTCCCCGGTACTGGGTGCCGTTGTCGTCGTCGACCTCTTCCTGCTGGGCTGTGAGTTGGCAGTCCCGCTGTTCGTCGGTGTCGGGAACGAGTATGAGGCCACCATGATGATGCTGGCTGGCCCATTGGCGCCGCTGTTCTGGACCCAGATCATCAGCGGGGTGATTGCTGCTGTGCTGCTGCTGAGCCGACGGACCCGGGGCCAGCCGCGCGCGGTTGTGGGGGCGTCGGTGTTGATCCTGATCGAGCTCTTCCTCAAGCGCTACAACATCGTGGAAACCGGATTCGGCCAGCGCAACCTGACCGACTACTCGATCACGACCGGACCCAGCGTGCCGAGTGAGGACTCGTTCTGGCACAGCCTCGTCCAGAACGGTTTCTACTTCCCCACGCCGGTGGAGATCGGGCTGGCGGTGGGGCTGCTGGGGTTCGGGCTGCTCATCGTGATCGTCGGACTGCGCTGGGTCCTGCCGGTCCGTGACGAGACGACAGACACCGAGGACACCACCGAAGCGCTCAGCGTTTCATGAGGAGCCACCCGTCGGTTCGCGCCGAGGAGACGGCTTCGCTCCGCGATGCTCTCTCGCTGGCGGCGATCGCCTTCGACCGGCCCACCGGTGAGCTCGCCGGCGGGCTGGCAGACCGTTCTTACACCGATGACCTGGCCGCGTGTCTGCACGAACTCCGGCTGCCGGACCTGGCCGATCGGCCGACACAGGTGCTGACCGGCTACGCCGGACGCGATCCGGAGGAGCTTCGGCAGGAGTTGGCCGTCGAGCATTTCCGGCTCTTCGTGGGAACCCGCCATCCGGTGGTCTCCCCCTATGAGTCCATCCATCGGCAACGGGCCAGCGGTCAGCCGTTGACGGTCATGATCACCGGTGCTGCTGCGGACGTCGAGCAGATCTATGCCGAGCACGGGGTGGCGATGGCCCGCAACGAACCACCGGACCACATCGCGGCCATGCTGTGGTTCGTCATCAGACTCCTGGACGCCGACAGCGACGCCGCCGATGCGACGGTGGCCACCTTCGGGGAGCGGCACCTGTCTGGCTGGTTGGGGGATTTCTGTGACGAGGTCAGCGCGAAAGCCACGATCAGCTTCTACCAGCTCGCCGCGGAACTTCTGCCCCCGCTGGCCCGGGTGGTGCGCAGCCGGTGACTGGCGCGGATCGATGGGGGCAGGCCGTTCCTCGGGCCGTGGATCAACGGCGTTGCCTTCCGTTGGCGACCGATCATCCGGTGGAGTGTGCCCGCTGTGT
>JBKEBV010000208.1:0-2110 GCA_047973315.1 Propioniciclava sp. | reverse complement strand
CCGGCGAGGTCGAGGATCTCGCGGGCCGCTGAGGGTACCGGTAGCGCGAGATTCAGCGCCTCCAGCTGGTACGGCTCGTCCTGACGATTGGTGAGCCTGGCCCGGGTTCGCACCAGTCCCTGGGGCAGGAGCCTGAGTGTCAGGACGAGTTCGAGGCCGGCGCCGACGGCGGTCACCTCGAGGCTTCCACCGGGACGCTCGTGGTAGCCGTCGGTGACCGGTTGTCCCTCAAGACGGATGTCGATCACGTTCCATGCGGGACTCCAGTCCCGACCCCGACGGGAGCCGATCAGGCCCGGGGTTCCCATCCATCCGAACCGGGCCTCCGGGAGCAACCCGAGCCGCAGCGGCTCCTCGGGGGTGTTGGGCGCGACCATCCAGGCCTCACCAGCGGCCAGCGCTCGGGCGGTTGCCGTTGTCATCTGCCCCAGGTCGGCCCCCCAGTGGAGCACCTGGGGCAGGTGACCGGGCTGGAGTTGGACGAGCAGGCTGACACCGTCGGCGCGCAGATGGGTGACGATGGTGGACATGGAACCTCCCGGGGATCAGATGAGGAACGCGGAGCCCGTCTCACCGGGTGGTGTCCTTGAGAGGTCGGGTGTGCCCTGAGCGTCGCCAGCGGATCGGCACCGATCCTGGCATCGGTCCCGGATCCACGCCGCTCGGAACACCTCAGGCCCGCGATGTCGCCGCTCCTGGTCGCGACAGGCTCCTCGTCCAGGTGGCGCTACGCCGGGCCGGAGCAGAGGTGGCCGCTCCGGCCCGGCGGTTCTGGTCAGCCCTTCACCGCTCCTGCGGTGAGACCGCGGACGAAGAAGCGCTGCAGCGAGAAGAACACGATCAGCGGCAGGGTCATCGAGATGAAAGCGCCTGCCGTCAGCAGGTTCCAGTTCTCACCACGGCTGCCGAGCATGCCTGCGAGCTGGATGGTCAGCACGGTGTTCTCGCCCTGGCCCAGGAAGATGAGAGCGACCAGCAGGTCGTTCCACACCCACAGGAACTGGAAGATCGCGAACGAGGCGAGCGCTGGCACCGACATGGGAATGATGAGGCGCCAGAAGGTCTGCCAGTGGGACGCCCCGTCGATCTCGGCTGATTCAACGACCGATTTCGGAAGGGACGACATGTAGTTGCGCAAGATGTAGACCGCCAGCGGCATCCCGAAGCCGGCATGGGCCAACCAGACGGTCACGAACTGACCCTGGATGCCCCAGCTCTGGAAGAGGATGGACAGCGGGACGAACGCGACCTGGTTCGGCACCACGAGCAGACCGACGATGATGACGAACATCACATCGCGCCCGCGGAAGTGCATGAAGGTGAACACGTAGGCAGCGAACGCGGCGATGAGGATCGGGATGATCGTCGCCGGAACGGCGACCACCAGCGAGTTGATGAACGCCTGGGTCATCGGCACCCCGGAGCTCGATGTCTGGAGCACCTGGGCGTAGTTGTCGATGGTGAACTGGGCTGGATTGGCGAAGAAGTTCCACCACCCGTTGGCGTTCGCCTCGTCCCGCGGGCGGAGCGAGGTCACCAGCAGGCCTACGGTGGGGATGATCCACAGCAGGCAGAGGATGACGACGGCCGACTCGACCAGCCACATTCCTTTGCCGGAGCCGACAGAGCCGGCCCGCTCCTCGCCGCCTCGGGGCGCTGCGGGCTTGGTGATGGCGGTCATGAGTTGGCCTCCTGGATGCGGAACTGGCGCACCTGGTACACGAGGACCGGGATGACCATGATCATGAGGATCACCACGACGGCCGACGCGAGACCGGTGTCGAAGGAGCTGAACATTGAGTTGTAGAACAGGTTGGCCAGCACGTTGGTGTTGTAGTTGCCGTTGGTCATCGTGTACACGATGTCGAAGACCTTCAACGCACTGATCAGGACGGTGATGAACACCGTGATGACGGTCGGCCAGGCCTGCGGGACGATCACCCGGAAGAAGATCTGTCGTTCGTTGGCGCCGTCGATCCGTCCGGCCTCGATGGTGTCCTCGGGAACTCCCTTGATCGCCGCAGAGAGCAGCACCATCGCGTAGCCGACCTGGGTCCAGATGAAGACGACCATGAGCAGGATGGTGTTGAACCGCCAGCCCTGCATGGCC
>JBKEBV010000160.1:0-19089 GCA_047973315.1 Propioniciclava sp. | reverse complement strand
CTTTCCTGCTCGTCACCACGTCCTACGGTCCGTTCAACCGCGGAGCCGCCTACGTCCGCGTCCTCCAGGCGGCGCCCGACTCGGCTTGGGCGTGGGGGGTCGCGGTCGCGGCGTTCGCCGCCGGCACCGGCTCCTACGGGGCGCGGAAGGGCATGCGTTGAGGAACGCCTGGTCGAGGTCTTCCCGTGCGGAAGCGTGTCGGGAGGGATGAGTGTCCCCACCGGATGTGGTGGTGTCCCGGATGTCATCGCCAGACCTTGGCCCACTCGGGGGCCGGCCGACCTCCGCGGGTGCTGAGGCCGAGCTGGCGTCCCCTGCGACGCAGGGTCGGTCGGCCGGCGGGCACCGACCGGTCTGATCTAATGAACCTGGGTCGAGGATGCCGTGCCGCTGATGACCCTGAGTCCGTCGACGAGCCGGAGATGAGGACTGATGCCTTACGCGACCACCGCCACCACCGATCTGAGTGCGATTGCGGCCAACCTGGCGGAGATCCGCGCCCGGGTCGGGGACCGGCAGGTCCTGGTCGCTGTGAAGGCGAACGCCTACGGACATCAGGCGGTCCCGATCGCGCGGATGATCGAGGATTCCCGGGCTGCGGACTGGCTCGGGGTGGCCACCACCCAGGAGGGCCTCGATCTGCGCGCAGCAGGCGTGCGGCTGCCGATCCTGCGGTTCAGCGTCACCACGGATGCCCAGGAGACCTTGGCGTGCGTTGCCGCCGACATCGACCTCACCGTCACCGGCCCGGTCGGCGTGGCCCGGGCCGAGGAGGCCTCGCGGGCGCTCGGGCGTGCGGCCCGGGTGCACCTCAAGGTCGACACCGGCATGCGGCGCGTCGGGTGCGAACCCGCCGATGCGCCCGACCTTGCGCAGCGCATCGACGCGTCCGGGCTGATCCTGAAGGGGCTCTTCTCCCACCTGGCGGTGTCCGACACCGCGGGCGGGCGCGCCTTCACCGACGAGCAGATCGTCCGCTTCCAAGGGGTCCTGGCCGCGGTCACCGCGGCCCGGGGGCGGGTCGAGATCGCGCACCTGGCCAACTCGGGAGGGGTGCTGCAACATCCGTCGTCCTGGTTCGACATGGTGCGGCCGGGGGTGATGGTCTACGGGAACCTCCCCGACCCGACCACCGAACCCACCCTCACCCTGAGACCCGCGCTCCGTTGGAGCACCCGGGTCTCCGAGGTCAAGCAGATCGCAGCGGGGGAGACCGTGGGGTACGGACGGACGTGGGCCGCACCCCGGGACACCCGCATCGCGACCATCCCGGTGGGTTACGGCGACGGGTACAGCCGGCTGCTCAGCAACCGGGGCCGCGTGCTCATCGGCGGACGGTCGGCCCCGATCGTCGGGCGCGTCTGTATGGACCAGACCATGGTGGATGTCGGTGCTGACAGCCGGGTGACGGTCGGTGACGAGGTGGTGCTCGTCGGCGGCCAGGGCGAGGAGACCATCGGCGTCCAGGAGCTGGCCGACCTGATGGGAACGATCACCTACGAGGTGACCAGCCTGATCGGCGGCCGGGTGCGACGCCTCACCACCTGACCCGGGCGGCGGAACGGGGGGCGACCGGTATCCTGACACGATTACCAACCGGCAGTGTGGCTGGCTTGTGGGGTGCATGGTCCGCCGATCTGCCCGATCCTCAGGAGACAACGATGCGTGCACTGATTCTCGAAGCTGCTCGGGATGCGAAACTGGTCGACCTGCCCGAACCCGAGGTGGGTCCCGGGCAGGTCAAGATCCAAGTGGCTTGGGCCGGGATCTGCGGAAGTGATCTGGGCCTGTTCACCGCGATGCCGGTGCCCAACGAGTTCGTTCATCCGCTGTTCGGCGAGCAGGGCCCCCACGTGCTGGGCCACGAGTTCTCCGGAACCGTCGTCGAGGCGGGTGCCGGGGTCGACGATCTGGCGGCGGGGACGACCGTCGCGGTCCGCCCCAATCTGTGGTGCGGGGTCTGTGCACCCTGCCAGCGTGGGGAGGTCAACGTCTGCGTGCAGTTCGGTTTCGTCGGGATCAACGGCCATGGTGGCGGGTTCAGCGAGTACGTGGTGGCGAACCGCGATCAGGTGCACGCGGTGCCCTTCGACGCCGAGGTGGCGGCCATGGTGGAGTCGACGACGGTGGCCTGGCATGCGGTGAAGATGGGCGGCGCCGGCGAGGGCACCACCGCGCTCATCGTCGGTGCGGGACCGGTCGGCCTGGGCATCATCGCCTGCCTGAAGGCCCGGGGCGCGGCTCGGATCATCGTCAGCGAGCCGAGCGAGTCGCGGCGCGCCCTGGCCACCGAGCTGGGCGCCGATGCCGTCGACCCCCGCGAGGTCGATGTCGACGCTCACGTCGCTGAGACGACCGGTGGCGCCGGGGTCGATCTCGCCTTCGATGCCTCCGGGGTCGGCCAGGTCACCTACGATGCCGCCTTCCGGGCGCTGCGCAACGGCGGGACGACCGTTGTGGTCGCGCAATTCCACGCCGGCGTCGAGATCGACCTCAACGCCTATCTGATGAGCGAGAAGCGCCTGGTGGGCAGCTTTGCCTACACCGACACCGACTTCGCCGAGGTCGTCGAGGAGATCGCGGCCGGACGCATCGACCCGCGCCCGCTGATCAGCAGCCGGATCCCGTTGACTGAGGCGGTGAGCGGGGGCCTGGAGCATCTCCTCGGGGAGGGGCGGAACACCGAGGTCAAGATTCTGGTCTCGCCGACCCTCGCCTGAGACAACCGTTGATCGACGGTCGGGCACCCGGGACCGACACGGCTCCCGGGTGCCTCAGGTGAGCCGGCAGAACGCCTCGACCTTGTCGCTGGTGCCCGACACGATCACCTCGTCACCACCGCTGATCACGGTGTCGTAGTCGGTGAAACTGAACTCGCCGGTGGGATGGCGGGCGCCGGCGACGGTCACCTGATGCAGCGAGCGCACCTTCGCCTCGCCGATCGTCTTGCCCCACATGAAACGCGGGGCGGTGGTGCGCGCCATCGCGAAGCCGTGCTCGAACTCGAAGTAGTCGGTCATCATGCCGGAGACGGCGTGGGCGACCCGGCGTCCGGTTGAGCGTTCGGAGTAGATCACGTGGTGCGCCCCGATCCGCTCCAGGATGGAGCCGTGCTCCAGGGTCGCCGCACGCGCCCAGATCTCCGGGACGCCAGCCTCGGACAGGGCCAGCACGGTCATGATCGACTTCTCGATGTCGCTGAGCCCGACGACGGCCTTGGAGACGGTGCCGACCCCGATCTGCTCCAGAGCCTCGCGGTCGGTGGAGTCCATCTCGACCACATGGGTGAGGTCGTCGGCGTACTTGGTGACACGGTCGTGGTCATCGGAGATGGCCAGCACCTCCACGCCCAACTCGGTCAGCGCCAGGGCCACGGCTGAGCCGAACAGCCCGAGGCTGACCCCGAGCACCGCACCGGCGCCCGCGCGGGGGTCACGCTGCCTAGCCGACAATGGGTCTCTCCTCGGGTAGTCGGTAGCGACGATGTCGCTGGTTCAACGACAGCGCTGCTGCCACCGAGATCGTACCCACTCGACCGAGGAACATCAGCGTCATCAGAATGACGAGTGACTCTGCGGGAAGGTCCGCGGTGATGCCCAGGGACAGGCCGACCGTCCCGAAGGCGGAGATGCACTCGAACAGCACCTCCGACAGGGTGAACCGGGTGTCGAAGAGCACCAGTGCGGCCGCCACTGACACCGCCGCGAATCCCAGGAGGACCACCGTCAGCGCCTGCCGGATCGTCTCGAACGGGATCCCCCGGTGCGCCATCACCGTCTGCGGCTCACCGACGATCTCGGCGCGGATCGCGGCGAACAGGATCACGAAGGTGCCCACTTTGATCCCGCCTGCGGTTCCGGCCGAGCCGCCGCCGATGAACATGAGCAGGTAGTTGAGCGCGATCGTCTGCTCGCTGGCCGCGGCGTAGTCGATCGAGTTGAACCCGGCGGTCCGCGGGAAGACGCCACCGCCGAGCGCACCGAGCAGCTTTCCGCTGGCGGGCAGCGGCCCCAGGGTCGCCGGATTGTTCCACTCGAAGAGGGCGAACAGCGCGATGCCGACCGTGAGCAGGGTGACGGTTCCCCACACCGTCATCCGGGTGTGGATCGACCAGTGGCCGGGGCGGCGGAGGCGTCCGCGGCGGGTGAGCTCGAAGAACACCGGGAAGCCCAGCCCGCCCAGCACGATCGCCGCGCAGATGGGCATGGTCAGCCATGGGTCGGTGATGAACCCCGACAGGCTGTCGCTGAACAGCGCGAACCCGGCATTGTTGAACGCGGATACGGCGTGGAAGGAGCCGTACCAGACAGCCTTCGGCCAGTCGTGGAAGTAGTGCTGGAAGCGCAGGGTGAGCAGGAGCGCCAGGACCGCTTCGGTGCTCAGCATGGCGATGGCGATCCGGCGGGGCAGCCGCCAGACATCGCCGATCTTCTCCACGTGCAGCTCATTGCTCGCGACCAGGGTGCCGCTGAGGCCGACCTTGCCGGTGACGACCAGGGCGAGCATGGTGGCCAGGGTCACGATGCCCAGGCCGCCGAGTTGGATGAGGAGCATCAGGACGCCTTGGCCGAACATCGTCCAGTGGGTCCCGGTGTCGACGGTGGACAGTCCGGTGATACACAGCGCTGACACCGCGTGGAACGCTGCGCTGATCAGGTCGGTGTGTTCGCCGGGGGCCGTCGAGGCAGGAAGCAGGAGCAGCGCAGTGCCGGCGACGGTTGTCCCGAGGTAGGTCAGCGGGATGATTCGCGCCGGTGATCGGGACATGCTGCCTGCCACCTGTGCATCCTAGGCCTTTCCCAGCTCTTGTGGAGGGCCACTCGATGGTGCATCCCCCGAACGCGTCGCCTGCGCCCGGCCGGTTCCCGACGTCCCAGCGCGCGGCTGCGGTCGAGAACTGCTGGCGTGGCAGAGTCCGGTAACGAAACGGCTGGCGAGTGATTCCGGGTGGCAGCCCATACCTGGGTCCACTCGCCTTTTTCGGACCCTAGGGCCCCTCACCGTCGGTACATCCGCGACGCCCTCGCCCACGAAGGATTGGGACGTCCTCGACGTCCTCGACAACGGGGACCTGGTCGCGCGTCTCCCTTGCTCACGCAGCCACTCAGGGCTGCGCATCGGTAGAGGCCCGCGGTCGTCCTCCGACAGCTCTGACAAGGCCGAAGGCTGACGAATCTGCTCGCAGGGGTTGCCAGTGGGGGACAGTGATGCGAGAATCCAAGCGTACGCACCTTTTCCCACCCATCTGCAATATTTTGCAGAAAGGCTTGAATGGACAGCACGGCAGCAGGCTCGGGCGCTGTGAGGACGCCGTTCCTCATCGTCAACCCCAAGGCCTACCTGGGGAGCGCCGACACAGTGGAACTGGCCCGACTCACCGACGCGTTGGCCGGACAGTTCGACACCGACGTCATCTTCACCGCCCAGCACGTGGACCTGCGGTTGGTTGCGGAGAACACGACGCGGCTGACCGTCACTGCGCAACACATGGACCCGATCGTCAAGGGTCGTGGGATGGGCCACATCCTTCCCGACTCCTTGGTCGAGGCCGGCGCGCGAGCCGTGGTGCTCAATCACGCCGAACATCAGTTGAGCCTGGGGGTTCTCGACGAGACGATGCGGCGCGCGCGGGAGGTCGGCCTGCTCACGGTGGTGTGCGCCGACTCCGACGCGCAGTGCCGGGCCGTCGCCCACCTGGGGCCCGACATGATGATCTGCGAGCCGACCGCCAACATCGGTACCGGGGCGATGGATGCCGGCGACTACATCGAGCGGACGACGCGGATCGTCAAGGAGGTCGACCCGACCATCAAGGTCATCCAGGCCGCCGGGGTCACCTGCGGCGCCGACATCACCCGCGTCCTCGCCCAGGGTGCCGATGCCTCCGGTGGTACCAGCGGGATCGTCCAGAACCCGTCCTGGCGGGAAATCCTGACCGAGATGTTCACCGCGCTCGCCGCCGGCCGGAACGCCTGACCCGCGAAAGGGCCCTGCACCCACATGCTCATCGGACTCCGTGAGGCGCTGGATATTGCTGAACAGCGCAATATCGCCATCGCTGCGGTCAACACGCCGTTCTTCGAGGCGCTGCTGGCAGCCATCGACGTCGGTGAGCGGACCGGTGTTCCGATCATCCTGCAACACGCCCAGGTGCACGAGGCGATCGTCAGCATCGAGGATATGGGCCCGGCCATGGTCGAACTCGCCCGGCGCTCGGCCGCACCCTTCGTGGTTCACGTCGACCACGGCGAGAGGCTGGACTACCTCCGGACCGGGTTCGACATCGGCTTCACCTCCGGCATGATCGACGGTTCCCATCTCGACTACGCCGCCAATGTCGCCCTCACCCGCGAGGTCGTCCAGATGGCTGCCGACCGCGGCATCGGAGTCGAGGGTGAGATCGGGATGATGACCGGCAACGAGAACGGCGACCCCTCCCAGGGGGTGGCCGATGCCTCCCTCTACACCGACCCGCAGGTGGCCCGGGAGTTCGTCGCGGCCACCGGGGTCACCTGCCTGGCAGCATCCTTCGGCACCGTCCACGGCATGTACCGGCAGCAGCCGCAACTCCAGTACGACCTGATCAGCGCACTGCGCGCCGAGGCCGGGGTTCCCCTGGTCATGCACGGCGGGTCCGGTCTGACGGCCGCGGAGTATCAGGAGTCCATCCGCCGCGGCGTCCGGAAGATCAACTACTACACCTACGCAGCCAAGGCGGCCTATGACGCCGTCGAGACCCTGATGGCCGATGAGGACGTGATCCTGTTCTCGAACCTGGCCCGGGAAGCCCAGCGAGCCGTGGACGCCGATGTCGGTCGCTTCGTCGAGACCCTCATCGCCACCGTCCCCGCGCCCGCAGGAGGAGTCGCACCGTGACCGTTCATCACGCCGTCATCGATCTGGTCTCCCACGGCGGCACGCCCAGCTTCCTCAGCGTCACCGACCAGGTCCGCCAGGTGGTGGACGACAGCGGGATCACCGACGGCCTGTGCACGGTGATGACGCCGCACACCACCTGCTCGGTCTACTTCGACGAGTACGCCGACGACGAGTTCGACGACGGCACCGACTACCTGCAGTACGACATGAACCAGGCCTTGGCCCGGATCGCCCCCGATCAGCGCGCTTTCCCGCCCGCCGACGGCTACCACTATCCGGGGGAGGGGCATTTCACCGAGGTGGAGTCCTGGCCGAGCGCGGCGGAGTTCCTGACCGGCGGTGACCGCAGCCAACTCCTCAACGCCGATGCCCACATCAAGTCCTCGGTGGTGGGGACCTCGCAGAGCTTCCAGGTCGCCGACGGCGCGCTCAATTTCGGCGTGACCGGATCGGTCTTCTTCGTCGACTGGGACCGCGCGCGTTCCCGCAGGCGGAAGTGCTTGGTCACCGTGATCGGAGACCAGTAGGGAAAGAGGAAAAAAGGACGTGTCGCCAGCGCATCACCCGGACGCACCTGCGCGCTACATTGCGGGAGGGCATCACGAACAGAGGGTGAATGGCCTGACGAGACGGGTGCTTCGGCACTGACTCGGCAACTCAACGGAGAGGAAGGGATCGCACCACATGATCGGCACCATGATGTGCCGAAACCCAGTGACCACGACGGGGGAGCCGCCTTCGGCGAGCCAGCGCGTGGCACCAATTCAGTTCAATTCTCATCAAAGGAGTTCTCATGAATGACAACCCGGTGATGCAGGGCATCACTTGGTTCGCAGAGCACTTCATCGGGCTGTTCAACGCGGCCGCCGAGTCGTTCACCGGGCTGGTGACCGGCATCGTGCCGCTGCTGATGGTCATGCTGACCGCCATGTACGCCATCACCACCTGGATCGGCGAGGAGCGCGTCACGCGCGCCGTCCAGTGGGCCGGCAAGTTCATGATCACGCGGTACACGGTGATGCCGTTCCTGGCGATGCTGCTGCTGACCAACCCGATGGCCTACACGTTCGGGCGATTCCTTCCCGAGCGGTACAAGCCCGCTTTCTACGACTCGGCCGTGTCGTTCTGTCACCCGATCACCTCACTGTTCCCCCACGCCAACGCGGGTGAGATCTTCGTGTGGATGGGTGTCGCGGCCGGAGTGCAGCAGGCGGCGCCGGACAAGTTCGCGACCCTCGCGATCCTCTACTTCCTGGTCGGACTCGTCGTCATCTTCATCCGCGGGGTCGCCACCCAGTGGATGACCGCCTACCTCATCAAGCGCGGCGGACATGAGGAGAAGTTCGCAAAGTACGACGAGGCCTACGCGGCCGGTCACATCCAGGGGGTGTCGGAATGAGCTACGAGTCGATCAAGATCGTCAAGGGCTCCGGCGGCTGGGGCGACGACATGATCCTCACGCCCACCGAGGAGAAGCACACCATCATCTCGGTCACCGGTGGCGGAGTCCACCCGGTGGCGGCGAAGATGGCTGAACTCAGTGGCGCCGAGGCTGTCGACGGGTTCAACAACCACGTCGAGGACGACAAGGTTCTCGCGGCGGTCATCAACTGTGGCGGCACCGCGCGGATCGGCGTCTACCCGAAGAAGCGCATTCCCACGATTGACGTCTTCCCGGGTTCGCCGACGGGTCCGCTGGCGCAGTTCATCACGCCGGACATCTTCGTCTCCGCGGTGGGCGCCAACCAGGTGACCCCGGCCGATGCTGATGCCGCTGCTGCGGCGGCGGCCAGTGCGGAGGCCAAGGCTGCGGAGACCGCCGAGGCCGCCGCCAAGGCCGACCGTCCCAAGACGGTCAGCCAGGAGCAGGCCGACAAGGGTGGCTTCATGGCCTTCGTGGTGAAGTTCGGCAACTTCATCGGGTTCGTCATCAACACGCTGCTGTCCTCGGGTCGCCAGGCGCTGCAGATCATCCTGCAGACCGTGCTCCCGTTCATGGCCTACGTGGCGCTGCTCATCGGCATCGTCACGTTCACCGGAGTGTCGGACCTGCTCGCCAACTGGGTCACCCCGCTGGCGAGTAATCCGTTCGGGTTGTTGCTGCTCGGCTTCATCGTCGCGATTCCGGTGTTGTCCCCGATCCTCGGGCCGGGTGCCGCCATTGCGCAGGTGGTCGGCGTGCTGATGGGTTCGCAGATCGGTATCGGCGCCCTTCCGGTGCAGTACGCACTCCCCACCCTGTTCGCCATCGACGGCCAGGTGGGTTGTGACTTCATCCCGGTGGGCCTGTCGCTCGGGGAGGCCAAGCCTGAAACAGTGTCGGTCGGTGTCTCGGCCATCCTGTTCACGCGTATGTTGACCTCGCCGATCGCGGTCGCGATCGCCTACTTCGCGTCCTTCCTGCTCGTCTGACCTTCATCGCTGGTGGGCGTCCCCGGGCGCCCACCAGCACAACCCCTAGGAGAACCATGCCCAACACCCTCTGGCAGTCAACCGTCACCAGCGTCGGCGGCGAATCCGGTGAGATGCTCGACGGCGGCGTCCTCATCCTCTTCGGTGAGCCGGTCCCGCCGGCCTTGGCCGACATGTCCGTCGTGCACAAGGGTGCAACCGAGCTCGCGCGGACCGTGCAGGCCGGCGACACCTTCACGATGTCGGGCAACACCTACACCGTTGACGAGATCGGCGAGCGCGCCTGCGGCAACCTCACCGAACTCGGTCACGTGGTGATCTACGCCAACATGCCGCACCAGAACCTGCTGCCCGGCGCGATCAAGGCCAGCGGACCCGGCTGGGTCGCTCCCGAGGTCGGGAGCACCATCGCCTTCGCCGGGGCCTGACATGGCCGACGTTGACTGGAGGTTCCCCGCACTCCTGATCGGGGCGATGCTCCTCGGAATCGTGCTGACCTACTTCCAGCAACAGGCCTACAAGAAGGAGCTCAACCGCGCTCTCGGCCAGGGGAAGGGCGATCACCTGATGCTCGTCTCCGGCCGGGGGCGCTCCTGGCGCGGCGGCGCTATCGCGATCCTCATCGTCGACACCCTCACCCAGCAGATCACCTGGGCTTCCGTGATGCGCGGACGGACCGCCTTCGCCCGCTTCCGTGAGCGTCCAGAACTCCTCGGCCCGGTGGAAGGAGCCCCCGAGCGGGCCGAGAAGCCGATCGTGGCCGAAGCGCTCACCATGGCGCTGGCCCAGGTCAGGACTGCCCCCACCGACAACCCCCCAGCGTCCGAGGTACGACCTCGACGTCCATCCGGCACGGCGCGACCTTCAGCCAAGGCTCGACCGCGTCCGGTCAATCCCGAAAGGAAGTAGTCGCACCTATGAGCTACACCAAAGGTCTTCTTGAGCGTCAAGCGAAGCTGGGCCGCCCCGTCTACGTCGGCGTCGTCGGCGCCGGCCAGATGGGTTCAGGTCTGGTCGCCTCGATCCAGTCGGCGCCCGGACTGAGTGTCGCTGCTGTGGCCGACATCGTCATCGACAAGGCCGAAGCCGCGCTGCGCAATGCCGGCCGTGACGATGTTGTGGTTGCCGGCGACGACCTCGCTGCTGCCGCGCAGGCGATCGAGGCCGGCCAGTCGGTGGCCATCGCCGACGGACTGAAGATGCCCGAACTCCCCGTCGACATCGTCGTCGAGGTGTCGGGCGTTCCCGAGATCGCGGCACAGATCGCCTACACCTGCATCACTCATGGCACCGACGTGGCCCTGATGACGGTCGAGGCAGATATCACCGTCGGCCCGCTGCTGAGCAGCATGGCGAACGCTGGCAGCTCGATCTACACCGTGATGCGCGGCGACGAGCCGGTCGAGTGCCTCAAGCTGGTCGAGTACGCCGAGGACCTCGGTCTTGAGGTCATCTGCGCCGGCAAGGGCAAGAACAACGTCAACATCATCCACTCGGTTCCCGAGGACAACGAGGAGGAGGCGGCGCGGAAGAAGATGAACCCGCGCATGCTCACCGAGTTCACTGACGGCACCAAGACCCAGCTGGAGATGGCGGCGCTGTCCAATGCCACCAACCTGCCGGTGGAGATCGACGGTATGCACGGGCAGGAGATCATGCTGGCCGATCTGGCCACCAAGCTGATCCCCGAGGCTGACGGCGGCATCTTGTCCTTCGAGAAGGGCGCGGTGGTGGAGTACGTGACCGGCGATGTCGCTCCCGGTGTCTTCGCGATCGTCAAGTCGAACTCCGAGGTCGTCACCCATGAGCTCGACTACCTCAAGCTCGGCAAGGGCCCCTACTACCTGTTCTTCCGGCCGTGGCACATCGCCTCGATCGAGGCGCACCTGTCCATCGGTGAGGCGGTGCTCAACCGGCGGGCCGATTTCCAGTCCCACTACGTGTGCACTGAGGTTGTCGGGCGGGCGAAGACTGATCTGGAACCCGGCGCCACCCTCGAGGGCCTGGGCGGCCACCACTTCTACGGGTGGTCCATTCCGGCGGAGAAGGCGCGTGAGCTGAAGGCGGTGCCGATCGGTCTGCTCCAGCACAGCAGGCTGAAGGCCGGCAAGAAGATCGACGAGATCATCACCTACGACGACATCGAGGTCGATGAGACCCGTCCGCTGGTGGCCATGCGCCGGCTGCAGGACGCCCTGGTGGCGCGCGGCGTCATCGGCTGAGACGCGGCATCATGATCGGAGGCCTGGGGCGACGCTCCGGGCCTCCGCTGCGTCGTCGGCCAGACATCGGCGCGCCGACGCCGATCCCGCCGATCGGATACGGCCCGTGCCGCCTGACCGGTCCCCACCGAGCGGCAGGGCATCCGACGGCCCCGGGTGGGGTGCGACCAAAGATCGCTAGGCTTGCGCATGCTCTGATCCGTTCCGGCGCGCGGCGCCCGCTCCGATGAAGGAGGTTCCGTGCCCCCCAAGCGTCACAACCGGCTGCTGATCGAGGCGGCACGGATGTACTACATCGAAGGGCTCGACCAGGGCAGGATCGCCCAACGGCTGGAATTGTCCCGCTCCAGCGTCTCCCGGATCCTGGCCAAGGCCCGCGAGTCGGGCATCGTCCAGGTCACCATCGCCGGTGATGACCAGGTCTCCCGCAACCGGGAGTTGGAGGAGAGCCTCCGGGCGACGTTCGGTCTGCGCGAGGTCCGGGTCGCGGTCACCTCCCGCGATACGACAGCACTGTGGGCGGTGGGTCAGCTCGCCGCCGATGTTTTCGTCCGGCGGGCTCCGAGTGCCGCCCGGATCGGAATCAGCTGGGGGCAGACCGTCGGCCGGTTCACCGAGGCCATTCCGTCGTTGACCCTGCGTCCGGACACCAAACTGACCCCGCTGGTGGCAGGCATGCCGCAATTGGACACCGCCCCCTCGGGCAACACCGTCATGCGCGCACTGGCGGACGCCTGTGGTCTGCGCCCCGAACGCTTCGACGCCCCGGCGATGGTGGAATCGGCGGCGACCTTCCACGCGATGATGTCGGAATCCACCGTCAAACGCGCGCTGGCGCGCGCCCGGATGTGCGACCTCGCCTTTGTGGGGATCGGAGCGTTCGGCGTGCAGACCTCGCGGCACGTGGTGGAGGCGATGGCGTTGACCGCCGAGGAGTTGGACACCGTCCTGGCCGCGCACCCGGCCGGTGACTGCTTGGGACGCCTGTTCGACATCCACGGCCGGACTCTCGGCCCGCCCACCTCCGAGCGGGTCATCGGCATCGATATCGACGATCTCGCCCGGATTGACGTCGCGGTGGCCCTGGCCGCCGGCAAGGAGAAGGCCGAGGGCGTCCTCGGTGCCCTGAACACCGGGAGCTTCGACATCCTCGTCGTCGACGAAGGCCTGGCTGCCGCCATCCTCACCCGGGCCGGGCAACTCGCCCAGGCTGACCCCGCCGCCGTTACGGCGCCGGCCGAGCCCCTTGGGCCGGCGGAGAATCGCTGGCTCAGTCCCGCGTCAGCGGACGACGGCTGACGAACTGATCGCGGGCGAACCGTCCGATCCCGTGGGTGTGGGCGGCGTCCAAGGCCCCGCCGACCCCACCGCCGAGCAGCGGGATCCGCCGGGCCAGCATCACGCCGGCGTGACGGCCACCGAGGCGGGCTGCCAGCTCCCCGAAGAGCCGCTCGCTGATCACCGTGTCGAGGTTGCGGTCGTGAACCGGAGCGGTGGCGACGACCACCGGCAGGCCGGGCAGGATGCCGGTGCGCACCAGACGGGTCGAACCCTCCTCGCCGAGCAGGCACATCGCCAGCGCTGTCCGCACCCGGGCAGCTTCGATGTCGTAGCCGCGCAGATGCGCGATCGCCGCAACCATCCGGATCTGGAGCACCGCGACGCCGGCCATGTTGGCCGGTAGGGCGACCGCGACGGTGGCGAGGCCGCCGAGATTGGTGACGAATCCTTGGGCCATGGCGAGCCCGATGTGATTGACCACCAGACCGTCGATGGCGTCCTCGACCGAGTCGCGCCGGACCAGATGGTGGGCGGCGGCCTTCTTGGCACTGGGCAGGAAACTCACGCCGCTGATAGCGGTGTCGAGCAGCTGGCGCAGCGCCGACCCGCCCACCTGAGGTGCACGGGTGACGAGGTTCTTCCCCGTCGACCGGTCCTTGTCCGCCATGGGGGCAAGCCTACGCTGCTGGTGTCGAGCCTCCTCCGGTCCGACCCCGGCCTCCCCCTGAAGCCACCGCGCAGGCCGGGCGGTGGGAGATGTTCGTGCGGGCGAGAAATCGGAGTGTTCCGGCTGAGCGTCGGGCCGGTCCTGTCGGTGGTCCGTGCCAGACTGCGGCCATGCGGCTGTCGGGTTTGTTCGGACCACCGTCGTCGTGGCCCGACCAGGACCTGATCGCGCTCACCGAGGAATTCGACGCCGATCTGGTCGCCGAGGCCTATCTGGCTGGCGTCTTCCCGATGCCGCTCGACGGGCTGGCCCTGCCGGAGCGCGCCATGGGGTGGTGGTCTCCGGTCCACCGCGGGATTCTGCCGCTGGCCGACCTTCGGGTGACCCGATCGCTGCGCAAGTCGGCACGACGGTTCTCCCTCACCGTCGACGCCGACTTCGCCACCGTGATCGAACGCTGCGCCGATCCCGTACGCCCGTCCGGCTGGATCGACCACCGGATCCAGGGCGTCTACCGCGAGCTGCACGACCGCGGCATCGCCCACTCCGTCGAGGTCTGGACGCCCGGCGGGGTTCTGGTCGGTGGGCTGTACGGGATCAGCCTGGGCGGGCTGTTCGCCGGTGAGTCGATGTTCCACGACCCCCAGCTGGGTCGTGACGCCTCGAAGGTCGCCCTGCTCGGGCTGTGCGCGGTCCTGGCCGGCGGCGAACGTGCGCGGCTGCTTGACGTCCAGTGGGTGACCGATCATCTGGCCAGTCTGGGCGCGGTCGAGATCGATCGGTCCGACTATCTGCGGCTGCTCAGCGAGGCGCTCGACGCCCCCGCCCCGGACTGGGAAGCCGCCCGCTACGCTGAGCTGAACGAGCTGCTGGGCCGTGCTGGGTTCGATCCCGGGAGGTGACGATGCCGGAGATGCCCGAGGTTGAGGGCCTGCGCTGCTACCTGTCCGCGAGCCTGGTCGGCCGGACTGTCACGCGCACCGAGCTGGCGGCCTTCAGTGCGCTCAAGACGTTCGCGACGCCGCTGTCGGCTTTGCTGGGCGGTGAGGTTGACCGGGTTGATCGTCGGGGCAAGTTCCTCTGCCTCGGCATCGACGGACTCTGGCTGGTTGTCCACCTGGCGCGGGCCGGATGGCTGCGCTGGTATGACGCCGCGCCACCGCGGCCAGCCCGTCCGGGCAAGGGGCCGCTGGCGTTCCGGCTCGTCGCCGAGGGGCCACCCGCGCACGCGCCCGGTGAGTCGGCACCGGGGCCGGTCGGGTTCGATCTCACCGAGGCCGGCACCCAGAAGCATCTGGCGCTGTATGTTGTCGGCGACCTTGCCGAGGTTCCGGGGATTGCTCGGCTCGGCCTCGATCCGCTGGCCGATGATGGCACCGTCGCCGACTTCGCCGCCGTCCTGGCCGAGCACCCCCGCACCCAGCTGAAGGGGTTGTTGCGGGACCAGCGGGTCTTCGCCGGGATCGGCAACGCCTACTCCGATGAGATTCTGCAGGCAGCCGGGCTGAGCCCGTTCAAGCTCGCCGGAACCCTCGATGTGGGCCAGACGGCGACGTTGTACACCGCGACCCGTGCCTGCCTGACCGAGGCCATCACCCGGGCGGTCGGACTTCCGCCGGCGAAGCTGAAGGACAACAAGCGTTCCCACCTGGGGATTCACGGGCAGAAGGGCGAGCCTTGCCCGACCTGCGGTACGCCGGTGGCCGAGGTGAGCTTTGCCGACTCGTTCCTCAACTACTGCCCCACCTGCCAGACCGGCGGCACCTTGCTCGCCGACCGGCGGATGAGCAAGCTCCTCAAGTGAGCCGCGCGGTCCGTCGGCGGGGACGTTCCTCGGTAGGCTTGGTCTGTTGGATCCGTTGAGGCTGAGGAGGCTGTGTGGACGCCAGCCCCGTCGCCCGATGGTTCCGCCGCATCGGTGAGCATGCGTGGACCTATGACGGACGGCTCGGGCTGCGGCTGATCGTCATCAGTTGTCTGGTCACGATCGCGGTCGCCCTGCTCGGGCCGTCCTCGGTCACGCTCAACGTCGGCCCTGCCGACGGCAGCCTGCTGCCCCCGTACTTCCTTCCCGTCGAGGTGGGGCAGCGGTTCGGGCTGCCGCTGCCCGAACTGGTCTTGGTGCCGCTGCTGTGGATCGGCATCATCGTGGGCGCGCTCGGACTGTTCGTCGCCTGGCGGGCTATCGAGGCCGGCTGGCGGCCCGGCATCCACCGGCTCTTCTACCTGGGTGCGGGTCTGAGCTTCGCGACGGCGCTGGTCCCGCCGCTCACCAGCGCCGATGTCTTGATGTACGCCGCCTACGGGCGGCTGCAACGGCAGGGCCTCGACCCCTACGAGATCACCCCGGCGGAGATCTTCCGGCAGGCCTACGACCCGGTGCTGGTGTGGACCGAGCGGCCGTGGCAGGACACCCCGAGCGTGTACGGCCCGATTGCCTCGGCCTCCCAGTGGCTGGCCAACATGCTCGGCGGCGACTCGATGCACGCCATCGTCTTCTGGCTGCAGATGATGGCGGTCATTCCCTTCATCGTCATCTGCATCATCATGATCAAGCTGGCCCACGGGAACGCCGCGGTGCAGACCCGGTCGGTGCTGTTCACCATCCTCAACCCGTTGCTGATCTGGTCGGTGGTCGCCGGCGCCCACAATGAGGCGCTCACCCTGGTGTTCGCAGTGATCGCCTTGTGGTTCGTGCGGCGGAGCGCCTTCGTAACCGGGCTGTTCATCGGGCTCGCCGGGGCGGTGAAGGTCTCGCTGGTTTTCTACGGGCTCGCCCTGATGTGGGGTTACCGGCACGACTGGCGCAAACTCGTCGGGTTGTGTCTCGGCGCGGCGATTCCGCTGGCCCTGCTGTACGGGCTCTTCGCCCCCCAGGCACTCTTCGCTGCCTCTCGGAACACCGGCTACATCTCCGGCGGGTCTTGGGCGCCGTGGCTGTGGCACTCCCTCGGCTGGATCATGCCGGAGGCGACCGCCCGCAGCATCACCGGCCTGGTTGGCTGGATCGGGCTGGTCGTTATCGGCTGGATGTTCTCCCGGGTGCTGCCGTGGGCGCCGGTGCCGGGAACCACGGTGCCGGCTCGGCAGGATCCGCTGACGATCGCCGTGCGGACGGCGGTCGTGCTGGGCGCGGCCTGGCTGGTGACCTCGCCCTACACCCTGGCCTGGTACGACCTCATGGTCTGGGTTCCGCTCGCGCTGATGGTGCCCAACCGTCTCGACTGGCTGTTCATGCTGCGGGGCACCGCACTCTCAGTGGCCTACGTGGCCGGCCGGACGGTGGGGTTCAGCGAGGTGATGACCGGTCCGGTGAACACCGTCGTCCGGGACACCCTGTGCACCGCCGTGCAGTGGTTCGTCATCATCGCGATCATCCAGTGGTTCTGGTCGCGGGGCAGATCCTGGCCGACGTGGGCCTTCGTCCGGCAGGGCTTCGGTCGCCTCGGGCGTCCCGCACCCGACCTCGCGCGCACGCCGTAGCCTGCCGCGTCCCGAACCGGCCAGACACCGCTTGATACCCGGCATCGCGGCTGCGACAGCCCCCATAGACTGCTGTGGTGCTCGGATATTTCGGTCCAGCAGGGACCTTCACCCATCAGGCGCTGCGCCGGATCACCGATGACGAGGCGATTCCGTTCGCGACAGTGCCCCGGGTGCTTGACGCGGTGCGCTCCGGTGAGGTGGTCGGCGGCTTCGTCCCGATCGAGAACTCGGTCGAGGGCGGCGTCACCGCAACCCTGGACAATCTCGCCTCCGGGGAGCCGCTGATCATCGTGGCCGAGGTGATCATGCCGGTGTCCTTCGTCCTCGCGGTCAGGCCCGGGACCCCGCTGGAGGGCGTTGCGCGGATTCTGACCCATCCGCATGCCTACGCCCAGACGCGGGACTGGGTTGACACCCACCTGCCGACGGCCGAGGTCACCGAAGGTGGATCCACCGCCGCGGCGGCCGAGGAGGTCGCCGACCCCACCAGCAAGTACGACGCTGCGATCTGCGCCGAGGTCGCCGCTGACCTGTACGGGCTGGAGGAGGCGGTTGCGGATATCGCCGACAATCCCGACGCCGTCACCCGGTTCGTCCTGGTCAAGCCCAACGGTCACCTGCCCGAACCGACCGGCGCCGACAAGACCACCCTGGTCGCCTACATGCACACCGATCATTCCGGTGCCTTGCTGGAGATCCTGGAGCAGTTCGCGATGCGCGGGGTGAACCTGACCCGCATTGAGTCCCGGCCCACCAAAAAGATGTTCGGTGAGTACTGTTTCTCGATCGACGCGGAGGGCCACATCGGTGAGCCCCGGATGCGCGGCACCCTCAAGGGACTGCACCGTATCTGCCGTCGGGTGACCTTCTTGGGCAGCTACCCGCGCGCCGACGGTGTCCGTCCCAAGATCGCCCGGGGTTTCAGCACGGAGTCCTATGACGCGGCCGAGCACTGGATGGACCGCCTTCTGGGACGCCCACCCCGGGATTGAGGACCCCTCCCCGCTCGGCATCACTCATGCTGAGGCCAGCACCGCAAGGCCGAGCGGTACCCGCAGGAACTGCTTCCGACGGGAGAAGCGGTCAGGGCTGCGCGAGCATGTCGGCGAGCCGCGAGAAGCGTTCGTCGAGGAGTGTGCGGAACCCGTCGACATCGACGCCGAAGGCGACGTCAGCGTTGCCCCGCCCGGTTGGGGTCGCGTAGTCGACCACGGTCATGCCGCGCGTGTGCTGGCCCGCGGTCTCGATCTCAACCTGATGCCGACCGGTGGTGATCACCCCGGGCGCGATGACGGCCGCCATCGCCAGCGAGTCGTGCTGGGCCGAGGCGTCGTCGAAATACCCGGCAATCATGTGCGCGACGATCTCGGGTATCGGCCCTGGCCGGGTGAGGAGTTGGGGGAGGTGGCGGTGCCGACCAGGGCCTGGGGGGTGACGTTCAGCCCGACCATGGTGATCGGGACGCCGAACCCGAAGACATGCGCTGCGGCCTCGGGATCGGCATGAATGTTGAACTCCGCGGCCGCCGTCGCGTTGCCGGGCACATCGCCGGTGCCGCCGCCCATGATCACCAGGCGGTCGATCTTGGCGGCCGTGGTCGGGCGCTCCGCCATCAGCAGGGCGATGTCGGTGAGCGGTCCCAGGGCGACCACGGTCACCGGCTCGTTGCTGGCCTCGATCAGCTGGGCGGTCAGCGGGATGCCCGGCTCACAGATCCGGTCCGATTCCGGCAGGGTGTATCCGCCGAGCCCGTTGCTGCCGTGCACCTCCGGGATGGCGCCGACCGTTCTGCCGGTGAGTGGCCCCGCAGCACCCCCCGACCGACCGGGCAGGTGAGGCCCAGCAGGTCGGCCAGCGCGGTCGTGTTGCGCAGTGTCTGCTCCAGGGGCAGGCCCCCCCGACGGCCACCAGGTCGACCTCGGGGCTCCCGGCGGCGAGGAACAGGGCGAGTGCGTCGTCGACACCCGGGTCGGTGTCGACGATGATCGGAATGGCCATGGTGGTCCCTTTCATCCGGCGGAGGGGTCGCTGTCCCGGGCCCGGTTCGTGAGAACCGCGTCCTGGCAGCATCTCGCAGCCCACCTGCATGCGCGGCGCCCGCTAGTTCGCGAGAAGCAGTGCGTTTCTGGTGCGAGCCCCGGT
>JBKEBV010000138.1:0-39211 GCA_047973315.1 Propioniciclava sp. | reverse complement strand
TTTTTGGATCGCAACGCGATCTATGACGCTGGCGGGGCGAGAATCTCCCAGTTGCAGCCGAGCCCCGACCGCATGTATCTCCTGCTTCCCGAACACCTGGCGTCAGAGCAAGAAGCATGGGTGGAGGCGTACCGTTACGATCACCAAGAAGAGGATACTCCCACTCCCCTCGATATTCAGGTTGTTCTCACTCGTTCGGGCCAACAGATTTTCAACTATGGGTCCCTCCCTGATGCGCCCATGACGACCGACACCCCAGTAGCGGTGATCTCAACCTCCTCAACCGTCGGCATGCATCCGACGGCCGATGTGTCTTCAGGCGGGGGATTATTTGTCGGAATGTCAGAGCTGCGTACCGACGTGTTGGCGTCTCCGATGGCCCCCTTCGTTTCGGGCGTGACCTCGGTTTCGAGCGAGGGGATACTCCAGGCCGAATTGCGGCAACGTCTGCTCCTGACCAATGTTGTTGCCCTGATGTTGTTGTGCGGGACCTTCTTGATCGCCTCCGCGACGTTTGCTCGTGCCTATGTCGAGGCTGGGGCCAAGAGAATCTTCGTCTCCTGGATCAATGGCGTCACGTTTTTCGCCATGCACAGGAGGGTGATTGTCGTGGTCGGAATCTTGACGTCCGCGATAGGAGGTGCGTGCGCTCTGGGGGCGAGGGTGGGTACGCCCGGGCAGATTTTAGCCATTTTGCTCCTTGGGGCTCCGGCCGTCGCCGTCTTCGTGGTCGGCCTTAGGAGAGCGTCGATGAAAGTGGTGTCTCGGGAGGCAGCTGATGCGTAGCGCCGGGGACGTCGAGGCAGGGGTCAATTCTGTGCGGACGCCAGTGGTGGAGACGGCCGGATTCAGTAAGCGGTTTGGCGTTCGCACCCTGTTCGCGGATGTGTCGCTGTCGGTTTCTGCCGGCGAGATGATTGCTGTCCGCGGTCAGTCAGGTAGTGGAAAGACAACGATGCTGCACTGTTTGGGTGGCCTTCAGCCTACCAAGGCTCAGTACGGGTGGCTGGTCAGGAGGTGTCCGGCCTCACCTCGGCCGGCAGGCATAAGTACTTTGCTTCAGTCGTCGGCTTCCTGTTTCAGAACTACGGTCTGGTTCAGGACTGGTCGGCGCTGGCCAACTTGACAGTTGTGCGCGGACGGCGTCGGCGTCAGCACTTCGCGGCACAGGCCAGGTCCGCGGTGGAGGAGGTGGGCCTTCGGGTGGAGATGCTCCACGAGCCGGTGTATCGACTTTCCGGCGGCGAACAGCAGAGACTCGCCATGGCCCGTCTCATGCTTAAGCCGAACAAGCTGATTCTGGCCGATGAGCCGTCCTCGGCGCTCGATGATGTGAATGCCGATGCGCTCATGCGGATGTTTGTCCGTCTTGCCCGAGGCGGCGCGACCTGCCTCATCGTCACCCATGATGAGCGAGTGGTCAGGAGGTGTGATCCTCACTTCTTCCTTGGCGAGCAGGGCGCGGAGGACGCCACGGCGACAATGGCCCCGGGGAACTGATCTCCATGCTGGTGGTGGAGCAGCCCGGAGGGCAGCACGCCTAGCGGCCTGGGCGCGGTCGTCAGGCGACGGTCCAGGTGTCGTGACCGGTGATGAGGGACTGCAGGGCCCCGGTCCGGTCGGTGGGCATGGTGATCTGGGCGCGCGCGCCGTCGTCGAAGGTGGGACGGTCAACGTCGCGGAAGATCCCGACCGGCGCCCGGGACAGCCGCTGGCCGTCGGTCAGCTGGGCCAGTCGGAAGGCAGTCGCCGGGTCCTCGGCCTCCGGCCGGTGGACGACGATGCTCGCCGGGTCGACCTCAGCGGTGGGCCGGATGCTGAGGGCGCCGTCGGCATCCCGGACGACCGCCTGGGTACCTTTGGCGAAGATGACCGGCTCGCCGGCGACCAGGGGGAGGACCGCGGCGGACTCGGGCTCCTTCAGTTCGTCGAACACGTGGTCATTGAAGATGGGGCAGTTCTGGTAGATCTCGACCAGGGACGCCCCGCGATGGTTGATCGCCGCAGTCAGCGTCTCGGTGAGATGGGCGCGGTCGGAATCGATGGTCCGGGCGACGAACGTGGCGCCGGCGCCGAGGGCCAGAGCGAGCGGGTTGAACGGGTTGTCGACGGAACCGGCCGGGGTCGACTTGGTGACCTTTCCCACCTCCGAGGTCGGCGAGTACTGGCCCTTGGTGAGCCCGTAGATCCGGTTGTTGAACAACATGATCGTGATGTTCACATTGCGCCGCAGTGCGTGGATCAGATGGTTGCCGCCGATACTGAGGGCATCCCCGTCGCCGGTGATCACCCAGGTGGCCAGATCGTCGCGGGCCAGCGCGACGCCGGTGGCGATCGCTGGTGCCCGTCCGTGGATCGAGTGCATGCCGTAGGAGTCGACGTAGTAGGGGAATCGCGACGAGCAGCCGATCCCCGAGATGATCACGGTGTTCTCCCGCCGTATGCCCAGCTTCGGCATCAGGTTCTGGAACGCGGCCAGGACGGCGTAGTCGCCGCAGCCGGGGCACCAGCGCACCTCCTGGTCGGCGACGAAGTCCTTCCGGTTGAGTGGGGTCAGCGCCAAAGGCACTCCGGTGAGTCCGGTCATCTCAGGCGTCCTTTCCGTCCACGACATCGATGAGGTGCTGGGCGAGGTCGGCAGGGCTGATCGGCAGCCCACGCACCCGGGTGAACCGGCGCACGTCCACCAGGTACGTCGCTCGCAGCAGCATCGCCAGCTGCCCGGTGTTCATCTCCGGGACGATCACGCGGCGGTAGCCGCGGAGCACCTCACCGGTGTTCGCCGGCAGCGGATTGAGGTGGCGCAGATGAGCCGTGGCCACCGCCCGGCCCTCCCGGCGGGCTCGGGCGGCTGCCGCCGAGATCGGTCCCCAGGTGGAACCCCAACCCAGCACCAGCACCTCGGCCCCACCGTTGGGATCATCCACCTGCAGCGGGGCCAGGTCGGCGGCGATACCAGCGATCTTCGCCTGCCGCAGGGCCACCATCCGCTCGTGGTTGTCGGGATCGTAGGAGACATTGCCGGTCCCGTCAGCCTTCTCGATCCCGCCGACGCGGTGTTCCAGGCCGGGGGTGCCGGGCAGGGCGAGGGGACGAGCCAGTCTGTCGTCGCGGGCGTAGGGCAGGTAGCTGCCGTCGGGTCCGTTCGGTTCGGTGGCGAACCCCGGATCGATCCTCGGCAGTGAGGCCAGGTCGGGCACCTGCCACGGCTCGGCACCGTTGGCGAGATAGCCGTCCGACAGCAGGATCACCGGCGTCCGGTAGGTGAGCGCGATCCGGGTCGCCTCCAGGGCGGCGTCGAAGCAGTCGGCAGGTGAGCGGGGGGCGATCACCGGCAGCGGGGCCTCACCGTGACGTCCGAACAGGGCTTGGTTCAGGTCGGCCTGTTCGGTCTTGGTGGGCATTCCCGTCGCCGGTCCGGCGCGCTGAATGTCGCAGACGACCAGGGGTTGTTCGAGCATGACCGCCAGCGAGATGGTCTCCATCTTCAGCGCCAGCCCGGGCCCGGAGGTCGTGGTGACGCCCAGCGATCCGGCATAGGAGGCCCCGAGCGCGGCGCCGACCGCCGCGATCTCGTCCTCGGCCTGGAAGGTGGTCACCCCTTGGTCCTTGGCGCGGCTCAGCTCATGGAGCACATCCGAGGCGGGGGTGATCGGGTAGGCGCCCAGGAACAGGGGCAGGCCTGAGCGTTCGGCTGCGGCCATCAGACCCAGGGCGAGCGCCTTGTTCCCGGTGATCTGCCGGTAGACCCCCGGCGCCGCGGGGGCGGCGGCGATCTCATAGCGGACGGCGAAGGTCTCGGTCGTCTCGCCGAAGGCGTGACCAGCCAGAAAGGCCGCCTTGTTGGAGTCCCGGATCCCCGGGCGAGCGGCGAACTTGGTGTCGAGGAAGGTCAGGGTGGGTTCGACCGGGCGGGAGTACAACCAGGTGAGCAGCCCGAGGGCGTACATGTTCTTGGCCCGGGAGGCTTCCTTGCGGCCCAGCGCGAAGTCGGCGACCGCCGCGACCGTGGCGCCGGTCAGATCCACAGCGTGGAGGTCGTAGTCGGCCAAAGAGCCGTCGGTGAGGGGATCGGTGCTGTACCCGACCTTGGTGAGGTTCCGGCGGGTGAAGTCATGGGAGTCGGCCAGGATGAGGCCGCCTCGCTTCAGATCGCCCAGGTTGGCCTTCAATGCTGCCGGGTTCATCGCGACGAGCACGTCGGGATGGTCGCCCGGGGTTTTGATGTCGTCGGAGGCGAAGTGCAGTTGGAAGCTGGAGACCCCGGCGATGGTGCCCTGCGGTGCGCGGATCTCGGCAGGGAAGTTCGGCAGAGTGGCGAAATCGTTGCCCCGGGCGGCGGTGTCGGAGGTGAACCGGTCGCCGGTGAGCTGCATCCCGTCGCCGGAGTCGCCGGCGAAGCGGATCACGACCCGCTCGATCGACACCGCGCCCGGGGGCTCAGGAGTCGTCGGCGCAGCGCTGGTGAGAACAGGACTTTCGGACACGGCAGGCTTTCCTTTACTGACAACACACTCAATCCGGCAGCTTACCGGGGCTCACTCGTCGATCGAGGGAGGAGTTGACGAGGCGGGCGAGGGCGGCGACCAGGGTCGGATGGGCCCCTAGCGGGGCGGCGACCCGGGCACCGAGACCGGCCAGCCGTTCGGCGAAGAGTCCCGGCGCGATCGCGTAGGGGGCGATGAGGATGTCCCGCCGGCCCTCGGCACGCAGTGCGGTGACAACATCGGCGACCCGGGGTTCGCCGCCGAAGATGAAACCGGGGCGGACGTCGACGCCGAGGCGGAGCCCCAGCGCGGCCGCCGCATCAGCGACCTCGGCCTGGGCCGCTGCGAACCGGGATCCGATCGCGGCGAGCACCATCGCGTCCCCGGGGCCACCGGCCTGATTGACCCGTGCGGCCACCGCGTCCAGGGCCCGGGCCCCGAGATGGTCGGTCACCCGAACCGGGTGCGGTGAGGCATCGACGGCGGCGGGAACATCGTGCCGGACGTGGTACCCGGCGGCCAGGAAGCAGGGCACCACGGTGCACGCTCCCAGCCCGGGGAGCTGATCGGCGAGGAGTTCGGGGTGGATGTCCACCCACCCGACCCGTACGTCCGACCCGCCGAGAAGGGCTGACGCGTCGGCGGCGATGCGGCGGACGGTCGCCTCCCCGTCGGGGTGGCGGGTGCCGTGGAAGGCGAGCACGACCGGCTCGACCGGTGTCGACCTGGGGGCGGTCAGATGGACCACTCCCCTTCGGCTGCGCGGCGCGCGGCAAGCTCGGCACGGCGGGTGCGGGACTCGCGGACGGCGAGGCTCGCGATCAGGGCGACCCACACGGTGGCGAAGGCGGCGAACCCGACCGTGATGCCGTCCCCGGTGACGCCACCGGCCTCCATCAGGGTCTTGAGGTTCGTCATGATGATGAGCCCGCCGACGGCGATGCCCATGGTGCGGGCGGGCACCCTGGATACCAGCCACGCGGCGATAGGGGCGGCGATGAGTCCGCCGAGGAGGAGCGCCAGCACCAGGTCCCAGGCGATCCCCAGCAGGCCGAGGTTGACCAGAAAAGCGACGGAGGCGGCCAGCGAGACCAGAAACTCGGAGGTGTCAACCGACCCGATCACCGTCCGGGGGGCGGTCCTCCCGGCGCTCAGCAGTGTGGTGGTGGAGATCGGCCCCCACCCCCCGCCGCCGGTGGCGTCGACGAACCCGCCGACCAGGCCGAGTGGCACCAGGAACCGTTTGCCGTGCGGGGAGGTCCGTGCTGCGGAGACCTGCGGGGGGCGGAACACGTAGCGCAGCAGGATGTACATGCCCAACCCGCCGAGGATGAGCGCCATCAGCGGAGCTGCGGCCTCGGTCGACAGCCGGGACAGCACCGTCGCCCCACCGAGCGCACCGACCGCGCCCGGGACCCCGATCCGGCCCACCAGACGCCAGTCGACATTCCCCAGCCTCCAGTGGGACACCCCGGAGGCCACATTGGTCCCCACCTCGGCCAGGTGCACCGAGGCGCTGGCCAGCGCTGGCGTCAGGCCCGCGACCAGCAGGAACGAACTCGACGTGGCACCGTAGCCCATGCCGAGGGAGCCGTCGACGAGCTGGGCCGCCAGGCCGACCAGGGCTATGGTGAGGAAGTGACGCATCAGATGGACCAGTTCAGCGTCTCATCGGGTTCGATCCTGGCCCGCTCGCTGAAGGACCCCTCACCGCGGACCATACCTGCGGCGAGGGTGCCAGCCGTCTGCGGATCAATGAGCAGGAAGGAACCGCTGCGCCGGGACCGGGTGTAGTCATCGGCGGCGATCGGCGTGGCCAGCCGGATCCGGATGCGGCCGATGTCATTGAGCTCCAAGGTGTCGGTGGCCTGCGGGGTGAGCGTGTCGAGATCGAGACGGCCGTGAATGTCGCGGACGATGCCTTGGACGGTTGCCGTGCCGTGCTTGAGAAGCACCTTGGAACCTACCCGCAGCGGACGCTCGGCCAGCCAGGTCACGTGCGCGTCCAGGTCCTGGCTCGGTTCGGGGGCGTCGAGGGCCGCGGCGATGAGGTCGCCACGGTTCACGTCGGTCTCATCGGCGAGCCGCAGGGTCACCGACATCGGTGCGAACGCCTCGGTGAGTTCCCTGTCGGCAGTATCGATGCCGGCCACCGTCGTGCGCCGACCGGCGGGCAGCACGACGACCTCGTCGCCGGTCCGCACCACTCCGGAGGCGATCTGGCCGGCATAGCCGCGATAGTCGCGGTACTCGGGCACGGCATCCTGCGGGCGGAGGGCCAGTTGGACAGGGAACCGGAACGGGAGATCGGTCAGTCCCGCTGAGGTGGGCGCAGCCTCCAGTAGTTCCAGCAGCGACGGTCCGCCGTACCACGGCGTTCGTGCCGAACGTTCCACGATGTTGTCCCCGGCCAGCGCGGACGTGGGTACGGTGACCACGTTCGTCACGCCCAGGTCGGTGGCGACGCCGACCAGGTCGGCGACCACCCGGTCGTAGGTGGCCTCGGCGTAGTCGACCAGGTCGATCTTGTTGACCGCCACGATGATCGTCGGTACCCGCAACAGCTGCCCGACGGCCAGATGGCGGCGGGTCTGCTCCAGTACCCCCTTGCGGGCGTCGACGAGCAGCACCAGCACATCGGCGGTCGAGGATCCGGTGACCGTGTTGCGGGTGTACTGCACATGGCCGGGGCAGTCGGCGAGGATGAAGGTCCGGTTGGCCGTGGCGAAGTAGCGGTAGGCGACATCGATGGTGATGCCCTGCTCCCGTTCGGCGCGCAGCCCGTCGGTGAGCAGAGCGAGGTCGACATGCCCGAGGCCCTTGGCCCGGCTCACCTGCTCGACGGCGTCGAGCTGGTCGGCCAGCACGGCCTTGGAGTCGTACAGCAGCCGGCCGACGAGGGTGGACTTGCCGTCGTCGACCGAGCCGGCGGTCGCGAGACGCAGCAGGGTTCCGGGCATCAGAAGTACCCCTCCTTCTTGCGGTCTTCCATGGCCGCCTCGGTGAGGCGGTCGTCGGCGCGGGTGGCGCCTCGTTCGGTGATCCGGGTGACGGCCACCTCGGCGATCACGTCGGCCACGGTGGTGGCATCCGAGGCGACCGCACCGGTGCAGCTCATGTCGCCGACGGTGCGGTAGCGCACCCGGCGGGTCTGCACCACCTCGCCGTCGCGGGGGCGACTGACCTCACCGACGGCGAGCAGCATCCCGTCGCGGGTGAACACCTCCCGCTCGTGGGCGTAGTACAGACTCGGGAGCTCGATGTTCTCGGCCTCGATGTAGCGCCAGACGTCGAGTTCGGTCCAGTTGCTGAGCGGGAACACCCGTACGTGCTCCCCGGGGCGGTGGCGCGGGTTGTACAGCGTCCACAGTTCGGGGCGTTGGTTGCGGGGATCCCACTGCCCGAACTCGTCGCGCAGGCTGACCACCCGCTCCTTGGCTCGCGCCTTCTCCTCGTCCCGCCGGCCACCGCCGAAGACGGCGTCGAAGCGGTGTTCGGCGATCGCATCGAGCAGCGGCTGGGTCTGCAGCGGATTGCGGGTGCCGTCGGCGCGCTCCAGCAGTCGGCCGTCGTCGATGTAGTCCTGGACCGAGGCGACGACGAGCCGGAGCCCCAACCGCTCGACAGTGGCATCGCGGTAGGCGATCACCTCGTCGAAGTTGTGGCCGGTGTCGACGTGCATCACCGGGAAGGGGACCGGCGCGGGCCAGAACGCCTTGACCGCGAGGTGGAGCATGACCACGGAGTCCTTGCCTCCACTGAACAGCAGCACCGGACGCTCGAGTTCGGCGACAGCCTCCCGGATGATGTGTATGGCCTCGGACTCGAGCTCGGCCAGATGCGAGAGGCTGCGCCCGGCGACCTCAGCCGCGGCGGCCGGCTCGGCGGCGGTGGGTGTGGTGGTCATGTCAGGCCTCCTCAGGATGGGTGTCGGTCACATGCAATCCGCACTCGGTCTTGGCCAGCCCTGCCCAGCGGCCAGCGCGGGGATCCTCACCGTCGGCGACCTGGCGGGTGCAGGGTGCGCAGCCGATGGAGGGGTATCCCTCGGTGAGCAGGACGTTGACCGGCACGCCGTGGTCGCCGGCGTAGCCGAGGAGCGTGTCGAACGTCCACGCGGCGATGGGGTTGATCTTGACCATCTGGTGGGCGGTGTCCCACTCGACCAGCGGGGTGTCGGCGCGCAGCGGCGAGTCCTCCCGGCGCAGGCCGGTCACCCAGGCCTCATAGCTGGCGAGTTCCCGGTTGATCGGTTCCACCTTGCGGAGGGCGCAGCACCGCGCGGGGTCACGGTCGTGCAGCCGGGGGCCGTGGGCGGCGTCCTGCTCGGCGACGGTGAGGGCCGGCAGCACCTCGATCATGGTGATGCCGGTGGTCGCGGCGAGCGCGTCCCGGGTGCCGATGGTTTCCGGGAAGTGGTACCCGGTCTGGAGGAACAGCACATCGACTCCGGGTGCGTGTCGGGCCACCAGGTGGGGCACAACCGTGTCGGCGGCCATGGAACAGGCGACCGCGAGCGCATCCCCGAAGGTGGTTGCGGCCCACGCCAGCACCGTGTCGGCGTCAGCGTCGGCGAAGCGGACGCCCGCCTCCCGGGCCAGGCGCTCCAGGTCGGCGGCGCTGCGCGCGCGTCCGGGACCATGCGCTGCCGGAGCGAGGCCCTGGGGGATTGTCGTCGGATCGGTCATCGCAGCGCCTCCTCATCGGCGCGATGGGCCCACGCGGAGAAGGTCTCGCCGGCCTCGCGGTCGTCGGCGAACCGGCGGACCACCCGTTCGACGTAGCCCGGCATCTCCTCAGCACTCACCTTGAGCCCGCGCAAGGTCCGCCCGAGCCCAGCCTCGTCCCGCTCAGCTGAGGCGAGCCCACCACCGAGGTGCACCTGGAAGGCGAACTCGTCGCCGCCGTCCCCACCCTTGGCGATCTGACCCTTGAGGCCGATGTCGGCAACCTGGATCCGGGCGCAGGAGTTGGGGCAGCCGTTCACGTTCAGGGTGATCGGGACATCCAGCCCGAGATCGGCAAGCCTGGTGTCGAGCACGTCGATGGCCGCGGTCGCGGTGTCCTTGGTGTCGACGAAGGCGAGCTTGCAGAACTCGATGCCGGTGCAGGCCATGGTGTTGCGGCGGAAGGGTCCCGGGGTGGCGGTGAGTCCCAGGGCCTCGGTACGTTCCAGGAAGGTGTCCACCCGGTCAGGGTCGATGTCGAGCACGAGCAGCTTCTGGTGGGCGGTCAGCCGGATCCGGTCCGACCCGGCCTCGGCGGCGGCGTCAGCGAGCCCGGCAAGGGTCGCGCCGGACACCCGGCCGACGACCGGCGCCAGGCCGACGTAACGCCGCCCGTCGCGCTGGGTGTGGACACCGATGTGGTCGGGTGCGCCACCGGCAGCCGCGGCGGCCGGACCGTCGGGAAGGGCGTATCCGAGGTAGTCGTCCTGGAGCACCTGCCGGAACTTCGCCGCACCCCATTCGGCCAGCAGGAATTTCAGGCGAGCCTTGTTCCGCAGCCGGCGGTAGCCGTAGTCGCGGAAGATGCGGATCACCCCGTACCAGACCTCCGGCGCCTGCTCGGCGGAGACGAACACTCCGAGCCGTTCGGCCAGCCGCGGCGCGGTCGACAGGCCGCCACCGACCCACAGGTCGTAGCCGGGGCCGAGTTCGGGGTGCACCACGCCGACCAGGGAGATGTCATTGATCTCGTGGACGACGTCGAGACTGGGGTGCCCGGTGATCGCCGACTTGAACTTCCGCGGCAGGTTCGCCAGGTCCGGATCGCCGATGTAGGTGTCGACGATCCGACCGATCACCGGGGTGGGGTCGATGATCTCGTCGGCAGCGATCCCGGCCACCGGGGAACCAAGGATGACGCGGGGGGTGTCCCCACAGGCCTCGGTGGTCTGCAGACCGACCGCCTCCAACCGACGCCAGATCTCCGGGACATCCTCGACGTCGATCCAGTGGAACTGGATGTTCTGCCGGTCGGAGATGTCGGCCGTTCCCCGGGCGAAGTCGGTGGAGATGCCGGCGATGGCGCGCAGCTGGGTGCCGGTGAGGGCGCCACCGTCGAGGCGGACCCGCAGCATGAAGTACTCATCACTCAGTTCGTCGGCGCTGAGCGTGCCGGTGCGCCCGCCGTCGATCCCCTGCTTGCGCTGGGTGTACAGCCCCCACCAGCGGAACCGGCCGTGCAGGTCGTCGTCGGGGATGGAGCCGAATCCCTCGCGGGAGTAGATCTGTTCGATCCGTTCCCGCACGTTGAGGCCGTTGTCAACGGCCTTGAGCTCCTCGTTCGCGTTCAGCGGGGACGGTCCGTCGACCTGCCACTGCCCGTTGCTGCGACCCTCCCGGGGTGGGCGGACGCGAGCGCCCGGCAGGGCCGCGTTCGGTGTTTCTGGAGTCATTGTTCCTCGGCTGCGGGTTGGGGCCACGCAGGCTCAGAGGGTCACCAGACGGCTCCGGGCTCACGGGCCCGGACGTTGAATGGAGAGTGGTCGGGCGCCTCAGCAGGCGCGACACATGGAGGAGCCGACGCGCTGGAAATCGACGTGGGCACGCCCCACGAGCTCCACAGTCACGGCGGTCAACATGGCGAGAACCCTAGCGGCCTGTTGCCCGATCGCGAAATCAGCGCTGCTGGTGCTGTCTCCGGAGGTCCTCGACGAGTGCGGCCGTCGACGTGCCCGCCGGTGGCGGTGTCGCCTCCCAGACCAGGGCGTCGAACGGGCATTCCTCGATACAGATGCCGCAGTACATGCACAGCGACCAGTCGAGGGTGAAGCTGTCGAGGATCTGGTGGGTCCGTTGGCGTGGGCCCGGCGGCGAGTCGGCCAAGGGCTCGGTGTGACTCCCGATCTCGATGCACCAGGTGGGGCACTCACGGGCGCAGATCATGCACGAGGTGCAGTTCGGTTCGATCAGGCGGATGCGGGCGTGGGTCATCGCCGTCTCCGCACGCGGCCACCGGCCAAGGAGGCGGCGATCTCTGCCGGGCTGGCGGGCTCACCGTGACGATCGCCCCAGACCTCCGGATCCGGAACGCCCGGGGGCACCATCCGGCGGCGCGCGCCGGCGGCTCCCTCGTCGGCGTCCTTGTTGCCGGGCCACTCCCGGACGACACGGGCGGCGAGGACGTGATCCTTGCGCAGCGGATGTCCGACGGTGTCGGGCCGCAGCAGCAGCGGACGGTTGTCGCCGCCGGCGAAGGCGACACCAAAGAAGTCGCGGATCTCCCGTTCATGCCAGGCCGCTCCGGCCCAGAGGTTCCGTACCGAGTCGAGGACCGGCTCGTCGCGCGGAATCCGCGTCTGCAGCTGCAGGCCGTCGGTGTCGGGGGTGGCCGCGATGCGGAGCAGAAGGCGGATCACGTCCTCGCGGCCCAGTTCGTCGACAGCGCCGAGGTGGTCGAACCACACCCACCCCTGGTCCCGCGCCGCCTGTGCGGCCTCGCGCCAGCGTTTGGGAGCGATCTCGCGGAGTTCGTCAGCCATCGACGGCCTGCTGCCGGTGTGGTGCTGCTGCCCGGACGGTAGCGAGCAGGGCGTCCGGGGTGGGTGGGCATCCGGGCACATAGTGGTCAACGGTGACGAGCTGGTCGACGCCCTTGGTCACCACCGGGGAGTCCCAGTACGGGCCGCCGGCGCAGGCGCAGGCGCCGAAGGCGATCACCGTCGCTCCCGGATGCGCGGCGACGGCCTCGGCCACCAGTGGAGCAACCGCGTCGGTGACTGTGCCAGCCACAACGATCACGACGCGGGACCCAGGGTTGGGCGCGTCGATCAGCGGACAGTCTGCGAGCGCCGCCTCCGCCTCGATGACACAACACGCGAGCGCGAGCACGCCGACGACCACTCGGCCGTCACCGCTGAAGTCGTGGTACCGCACGCCCTCAGGGTGCCACACCGGTGACCTGCGCCCGGCGAGGGCCCTCCCGGATCCGACTCGTGCGCTCCGGCCCCGGCGTCGCTCAGTGCGCCGTGCTCAGGAATCGCCGCGCCCGGCGGCCAGGCCTCCGGTGACGGCACCGAGGTCGTTGCTGTCCTGGAACATCGGGTAGATCTGGCCGTGGAACCAGACCTTGCCCGTGGGGCCGTCAGGATCGAGCTCGGCGAGCATTTTGAAGGTGTCGTACTCCTGGTCGGGCGCGCCGAGCGTGGACGGGTCGCCGATCCCGCCCGACTCGGTCATCGCCGTGCGCGAGATCCCCGGGAAGAGTGCGTTGACCAGAATGCCCCGGTCGGCGTTCTCGGCGGCACCGATGCGGGTCAGGGACCACATGGCCGCCTTGGCGGACGCGTAGGCCGACGTCGCGACAGTGTCGGTCTCAGCGACGCGGGAGATGACGTTGAGGATGTGGCCGGAACCTTGGTCGCGCATGTATCCCAGGGCCGCCTTCATGCCGTGGAGGCACCCGTTGACGTGGATGCGGTGGAGCAAGTCAAACCGGACCACGTCGGTGGCGGCGATCGTCTCCTCCATAGCGATCCCGGCGTCGTTGATGTAGACGTCGATCCTGCCGGTCTTCTCCACAGCGAGGTCGACCGACGCCTTCACCTCATCCCACTGGGTGACATCGGCCCGGGTGGTGAGGATGTTGTCGATGCCGTCGAGCTCGGCCAACCCGTCGGCGTTGACATCGGTACCGACGACGGTCGCGCCGTCAGCAGCGAACCGCTTCGCGATCGCCTTCCCGATCCCTGATCCTGCGCCCGTGATCACGATGGTCCTGCCCTTGATGGTTCCCATGACATGCTCCGATCCTGAGGGGTTGTCACCTGCGGATAGGGCGAGACTAGACCTTGGGTGCCGCCGCGGTCATGCCGATGGTGGCGATACTGCCGGGAACCGCAGCGAACGAGTGTTCAGAAGCTGACGCAATGTGTAGAGTGTGGCTACACATCAGGTGGCATCCCCATCCACGACTGCAAGGGAGCAGACCATGGCCGACCGGCTCAGCGGCAGGACGATCGTGATCACGGGCGCCGGATCAGGAATCGGTGCCGGGATTGCCCGTGGCACGGCCGTCGAAGGGGCCGGGGTCGTCCTGGCCGACCTCAACGAGGAAGCGGCAGCCGCCGTCGCCGAGGAGATCAACGGTGCTGGCGGACAGGCGCTTGCGGTCGGTGTGGACGTCACCGATCGAGAGCAGGTGCGCGCGGGAATCGCCGCTGCAGTCGAGCGTTTCGGCCGGTTGGATGCCTACTTCAACAATGCCGGTATGAACAAGCCGCTGAAGTACCTCGACATCAGCGAGTCGAACTTCGAGCTGGTGATGAGGGTCAACGCGCTGAGCGTCCTGGTCGGCACTCAGGAAGCGGCGCGCCAGTTCATCGCGCAGGGCGGTGGCGGCAAGGTCGTCAACACTGCTTCGATCGCTGGCCGGCAGGGGTTCCCGAGCTTCGCGCCGTACAGTGCCGCTAAAGCTGCGGTGATCTCGCTGACCCAGGCGGGGGCTCGGGCCCTGGCCGAGCACGGCATCACGGTGAACGCCTTCGCGCCGGGGGTCGTCGACACCCCACTGTGGACCGCGCTCGACCGGGACCTCGAGGAGATCGGCGAAGGGGACGCCGGCTTCGACTCGATGGCTGACGGCATCATTCTCGGCCGGGCAGCGCTGCCGGAGGACATCATCCCGACGGCGGTGTTCCTGGCCGCCGCAGACTCCGACTACATCACCGGTCAGGTGATTCCGATCGAGGGTGGCATGATCCTCGTCTGAGCCTCAGGGGAGGCCGGCCATCAGGTGCGCGAACGATCCCGCCTCGGCACGGTGAAGGCGCCACCCGAACCTGTCCGACTCGTGTCGGGTGCGCGACCTTATCGGGGCCGGCAGGCCGGGCCGACGACGCTGTCGACCGGCCCGGCAAGGCGGTGCGCGATCAGGGAACGGTGTAGCCGCCATCGATGACGAGCTCGGCCCCCGTCATGTAACTGGATTCGTCGCTGGCCAGGAACAGGGCACCGTAGGCGATTTCGCGGGCGGTACCCAGTCGACCCATCGGCGTGGCCTCGACCACACCGCGGGTGATGTCGGCATCCTGGGCGGCGATGAGCGGGGTGTCGATGATCCCCGGATGAATCGAGTTCGACCGGATGCCATCAGCGACGTAGCTCAGCGCGACATTCTTGCTGAGCAGGCGGACCGCACCCTTGGTCGCAGTGTAGGCGGCGACCCCGGCCGCGCCGGCGACACCCCAGATCGAGGAGGTGTTGATGATCGACCCGCCGCCGCCGGCCCGCATCACCGGCACGACGGTCCGCACACCGAGGAAGACCCCATCGAGGTTGACGCTGAGCACGCGCCGCCAGTCCTCGAGGGCGATCGCGTCGACCGGCTCATAGGACCCGACCAGGCCGGCATTATTGAACAGGACATCGATGCGACCGTGCTCGGCGACCACGCTGTTGACCAGGTGCGACCACGACGCCTCATCGGCCACGTCATGGTCGACGACGCTGATGCTCGGGTGGTCGAAGGGCTCATCGAGGGAAAGATCGGCGACGACAACCGTCGCGCCCTCCTCGGCGAAGAGTTCGGCGCTGGCCCGCCCGATCCCGCGGGCTCCGCCGGTGACGATGGCGATCTTGTCGGCGAGTCTCATCGGTCGACATGCTCCGAGGCGGGCCGGTCGGTGCCATGGGGAACGAAGTGAGGTGGGGAACCGTCGGTGGGATATGCGGTGTAGCCGACCTTGTCCGCGGGCATGTAGCTGATCGCAAAGGCGATGGCCCGGAAGCCGTCGTCGCTGGTGGCCTTGATGCTGTGGATCACGTTGCGGGGAATGCGCACCATCTGCCCCGGCCGCAGCGGCGATTCCTCCTCGCCCACCCGCATGAGCGCCTCGCCGGTCAGCAGGTAGTAGAACTCGTCGGAGTCATGGGAGTGGGGTTCGAGGGCGGCTCCACCGCGGAGGGCGAACTCGTTGAAGAACTCGAGGTATCCGCCCATGGTCTCCTGGCGGAGCTCCTCCTTGCCGAAGAAGAAATAGCCCAGGCAGGTGCCGCCGTGCTCGACGATGGGCTCGACGTCTGCGTCCTTGATGATCATGGTGATTCTCCTGGTGGGGTGGGCTGGTTCAGAAGGTCGCGCGGATGGTGCCGCCGTCGACGCCCAGGGTTGACCCGGTCGTGTAGGCGGCCAGATCGGAGGCGAGAAAGACGATGGCGTGGGCGACGTCCTCCGGCCTGCCCATCCGACCGAGGGGGATGCCCCGGTCATCGATGAGGGCCTGGACGGCTTCTTGGCCCTTGCGGTCGTAGGCAGCCTCGATCGACTGCAGCCAGCCGCGCTTCTCGTCGCTCCAGAACGGGGTCCAGATCGGCCCGGGCGCGACGTTGTTCACCCGGACGTGGGGGGCGTAGGCGCGCGACAGCGACTTCGCCACGCTGGCGACGGCGGCCTTGGAAGCGGCATAGTCGACAATGCTGTCCTCCGCCTGTCGGGACAGGTCGCTGGTCACGTTGACCACCGCGCCGCGACCGGCGGCATACATGGCGGGCACGAAGGCGCGGGTGACGCGCACCATGGAGAAGAAGTTCAGCTCGAAGGTGCGGTGGAACACCTCGTCGGTGATCTCCTCAAAGGCGCTGAGGGTTCCGGCCCCGACATTGTTGATCAGGATGTCGGGCGCTCCACCGAGGGCCTCGGTACCGGCGGCGATGGCGCCGGCGACGCCGTCGGCGTGGGACAGGTCGGCATGGACCGCGGTCACCTGGTCGCTGATGCCGGCGGTGGTGATGTGATCGTCGAGAGCCTCACCGGCGATGTCCACCGCCACCACCCGGGCTCCCTCGGCGACGAAGGTGTCCAACGTCGCCTGTCCGATCCCTGTCGCCGCGCCGGTCAGGAAAACCGTACGTCCGGCGATCCCGAAGTCAGTCATGAGAACTCTCCTCCTGTTGGTGTTCCACGCCTCGCTGGGTGCTGCTGTGCGCCCCGCAGGTTCGCTGAATTTCACTCACAACGAACGGGTGTGAGGCAAGTACTACCACAGTTGACACCGGCGAGGGAACCGCCGCGGCCCGGGAATCAGCCTGCTGGCTGCGGCTGAAAGCGGCTCTGGCAGCCGAAGATATCGGTCTGTGACTCCGCCACTAGTGTACAGCTACGGTCAACCTGTAGAGTCACGGCTAGCCAGTGTGAACGCACATGGTTCAGTAACGGAGTACGGCGCGGCACCGTCGCGTCGACATCACAAGGGAGTGATCATGAAAGGAAAAGGCAAGCGCCTCGGCGTCCTCGGCGCCCTCGCAGCGGCGGCGCTCGCACTGTCCGCATGCTCAGGAGGCACGACCACCGGAACCGGTGCTGGCGGCGGGGAGACCTCGGAGCTTCCGGACTCGGTGAACCTTGAGGGCGAGACCGTCGTCTCGCTCTTCACCAGCATGAACAATGACTACTACGCCAGCTGGAACGACGGTGCTGAGCGTGCGGTTGCGGCGTTCAACGGCAACTATGTCGCGCTGACCAACGAGGGCGACCCCGCCACCCAGCTGTCCCAGTTCCAGCAGCAGGTCGAGGCCGGGGTCAAGATCATCTTCGTGACCGCTCCCGATCCGGCGAATGTGCCGGCGATGGCCAAGCTGGCCCAGGACAATGATGTCTGTTTCGCCAACACCTGGGAGCAGCCCAACTGGACCTCACCCTTCGACACCGGCGACCAGTACGTCGCCTACCTGACACCTCCCTCGGCCGAGGTCGCTCACACCGTTGCCAAGGCCCTGTTCGAGGAGATGGGCGGCGAAGGCAACGTGGTGCACCTCACCGGACATCCGGGTGCCACCCCCGACATGCAGCGGAACAACGGTTTCGACCAGGCGTTGGAGGAATTCCCCGACATCACCGTCATCGCCGAGGAACCCGGTGAGTGGAACCGTGACGACTCCCGCAACGCGATGGCCGGCATCATCTCCCGGGTCGGCGTCGGTGAGATCGACGGTGTCTTCGGTCAGAACGACGATGTCGGCATCGGTGCCCTGAACGCCCTCACCGAGGCCGGTGTCGCCACTGAGGACCTGCCGCCGATCACCGGCATCGACGGCAACCTGTCCACGATGGAGCTCGTCCAGGCCGGACAGATGTTCGGCAGCTATTCCGGCATCCCCCAGTGGCAGGCGGGGTTCAGCTTCGTCCAGGCCCTCGACTACTGCAGGGGTGCCGAGATCAACCCGCTCAACCGGCAGCTGTGGACCGGTGGCATCTTCGTCACCAGCGACAATGTCGAGCATTACATCAACACCTACACCGGGGACAGCGACCCCTACGACTGGGTGAAGATGAGCCGGGTGGCCCACCCCGATGACTGGGATCCCCAGAACGAGGTGCGCGTCCTCGACATAGAGGAGATGTGGACCATGCTGGAGGAGATGCCGTCCGATTACACCCTCCCCGAGCCCTACGAGGCGGAGTACGCGAACAAGGACGCCGTCAACGCCGAGTGGGACGAGCACTGGACGATGGTCCGGGGCTGAGCACAGCCTCTGCCGTGCCTCCCAGAGGAAACCGCTGATCCATCATGTCCGTGCCGCGGCGCAGGACGCACGTCCGGCTCCCTGCATCGCGCGGGCCAGGGGCGATCATCGGGTTCCCAGGGCTCCGGCCGGGTTCCCCCGTGGCCCGGCCGGGCTCTCCCTCGGACCGCCGAGGCGGTCCTGCATGTTCTTGCGCCGTCGGGGTGACGGCGCCGACCAACGGAGTCGAATGTGAGTAACTCAGCCACCCGTGTGGAGCCAGCAACCACCGAATCAGCCCGCTTCAACCCACTGCAGGCCTTCGGCGGAGTCCTGCTCCCCATCGCCGCCATCGTCATCCTCGTCATCCTGTTCTCCATCCTTGCCCCGACCTTCTTCCAGTTCGGCACCTTGTTGTCGATCCTTCGGGAGTCCTCGGTGCTGCTCGTCGTCGCGCTGGGAATGACGTTCGTCGTGCTCATGGGCAGCATCGACCTCTCCGCCGGTGCCATCGTCACGTTGGCGGCGCTGGTCGCCGCCACCGCCGCCAAGGAGGGCAACTGGTTGCTCGCCGTGCTCGCTGGTCTCGCGGTCGGCCTGGCCGCGGGCCTGATCAACGGTGTGCTGTTCGCCTACGTCAAGGTGCCCAGCTTCCTGGCGACGCTGGGCATGAGCCTGGTCGTCGGCGGTGTCGGCCTGTGGTACGTCGGTGGGCGTCCGGTCCAGGTGTTCAATCCCAGCTTCACCGCGATCTCGCAGGGCAAGCTGCTGGGCGACCTCCCCAACATCGCCATCTGGGCGCTGCTGCTCTGGGGCGCCTTCTCCTTCATCGGGCAGAAGACCCGGTTCGGCCGCTACACCTACGCCATTGGCGGTGCGGAGGCGGTCTCGGGCCTGGCCGGCATCCCGATCCGGCGGATGAAACTGCTCGTCCTCACGCTGTCGGGGGCGCTGGCGGCCATCGCCGGCGTGCTGCTCGCCTCCCGCGTCGGGGCAGCCACCCCCGGCATGGGTGAGCGGCTCACCCTGGACTCCATCGCCGCGGTCGTCATGGGCGGAACCGCGCTCACCGGCGGTGTGGGCGGGGTCTACCGCACCATTCTGGGGGTGCTGGTGATCACCACGCTGACGGTGGGGCTGAACACCCTGGGGGTGGTGCCCTACATGCAGGACATCGTCCAGGGTGCGGTGGTCGTGCTCGCTGTCGCGCTCACGCTCGACCGCAGCAAACTCTCGGTCATCAAGTGAGGCGGTGGCGACATGGCTGAGGACACCATCCACACCCACGACGCGCTGCTCCAGGCGCGTGACCTGGTCAAGAGCTTCGGCCCCGTCCGCGCGGTCCGGTCGGTCTCGCTGACCGCTCGCGTCGGCGAGGTCGGCGGACTGGTCGGCGAGAACGGCGCCGGGAAGTCGACGCTGCTCAATATGCTCAGTGGCACCACCGAACCTGATGCCGGCTCGATCCTGTACAACGGCACCGAGGTGGAATTCTCCTCCTACCGGGATGCCACCGAGACCGGGATCTTCCGCATCTTCCAGCACCAGGCCCTGGTGCCCAATCTGACCGTCGCCGAGAACGTCTTCCTGGCCCAGGAGGACAAGTTCACCCGCTTCGGCTTCATCGACAGCGCCCGGATGCGGCGGTTGACCCAGGACGTGTTCGAGGAATTGTCGATCACGTTGTCGCCGGCGGCTCAGCTGGGTGATCTGGCCTTCGCCCAGCGCCAGGTGGTGGAGATCGTCCGATCGCTGGCACAGGCCAGGCTCCTCGGCATGGATCACCCGGTCATCCTGTACGACGAGCCGACCAGCGCGCTGTCGCGGGAGCAGATCGAGTTCTTCTTCTCCTTCGTCCACTCCATCAAGGACCGCGCCGCGCAGATCTTCGTCTCCCACCGGCTGGAGGAGATCATCGAATTGTGCGACACCATGGTCGTGCTCAAGGACGGCCAGGTGGTGAGCGTGCAGGACGATCCGCGCGCGCTGACCGAGAAGCAGATCCACGAGCTGATGGTGGGCCGGGAGACCGAGGCGTACAACCGGCTCCACGTGGTCGACCGGAGCCAGACGCCGCGTCTGGCGGTCAGCGGATTCAGCGGTGAGGGGTTCCACGACATCGACCTGGAGGTCCTTCCCGGTGAGGTGGTCGGCATCGCCGGGGTTGTCGGCGCAGGCAGGTCCGAGCTGGGACGCGCCATCTTCGAGCTGGGTCAGTCCAGCCATGCCGGCACGATCAAGATCGACGGCGCCGCTCCGCAACAGACGGGGAGCCGAGCCGGGATCCGCGCCTCGATCGGCTACGTCCCCACCGAGCGGCACCTGGAGGGGGTGATTCTGGGCATGAGCGTGGCCCAGAACCTCTCGCTCCCCGAGGTGGGGGCGGCACTCACGCCCCCGATCCTCAGCCGTGCCAAGGAGGTGGAGGAGACCAAGGTCGCCATCCGGGACCTGAACATCCGTACTCCCTCCTACGACACCATCATCAGCAACCTCAGCGGCGGCAACCAGCAGAAGGTCCTCATCGCCCGCTGGACGACGCTGCGGTCGCGCCTGCTCGTGCTGGACAACCCCACCAACGGTGTCGACGTGGGTGCCAAGGCCGAGATCTACCGGATCATCGAGGAACTGACCGAGGAGGGCGTGTCGGTGCTGCTGATCTCCGACGACCTTCCCGAGATCCTGGCCATGGCCGACCGGATCGTCGTCATGAAGGACGGTGGGGTGAAGACGATCGTGACGGTGGATCCTGAACAACCCCCCAGCGAGGTCGAGATCGTCGCCGCCATGGTCTGAGCCGGCCAGGGTCAGCTGCAACCGAAGGAGTCACTGATGACCGAACCGTTGAGAATCGGGGTGCTGGGTGCTGCCCGCATCAATGAGATGACCCTGCTCGGACCGGCGCAGGACATCGGTGCCCGCATCGTCGCCGTGGCGGCGCGGGACCGGGGTCGGGCCGAGGCGTACGCCCGGGCGCACGGAATCGAGCGGGTGGTCGACGACTACGAGGCGCTGGTGACCGATCCGGAGATCGAGGCCGTCTACAATCCGCTGCCCAACGGCCTGCACACCCCGTGGAATCTCCGGGCCATCGCGGCCGGGAAACACGTGCTGGGGGAGAAACCGTTCGCGAGCAGTGCCGAGGAGGCGCGGCTGGTCCACCAGGCGGCCCTGGCTCACCCGGAGCTGGTCGTCTTCAACGGCTTTCACTTCCGGTACCATCCGATCTTCCAGCGACTGGCCGAGCTCGTCGCCGACGGCGCCGTCGGCGAGGTGCGGCAGGTGCGGGCCATCATGTCAGTCCCGGTCCCGGACCTCGCTGACATCCGCTGGTCCTGGGAGCTGGCCGGCGGCGCGCTGATGGATCTGGGTTGTTACACCATCAGTGTCATCCAGACCTTGGCCCATCTCCTCGGGGGCGAGCCCCGGCTGCTCACCTCGACCGCCGGTCATCTCGAGGGGACTGACGAGCGGATCGATGCCTGGGCGGTCCAGAGCTACGAGCTGCCCGGCGGTGCGCTCGGGCTGTCCGAGGTCAATCTCCTTGGCCCCCAGGACTTCTCCGCCACGGTGGTCGGGACCCGCGGGACGATCCACCAGGCGAACCTCAGCTATGTCCACACCGACGACCGCCTGATGCTGTTCCGCGAGGGGGAGGCGATGGTCGAGGAACTGGGCCGGACCAGTAGTTTCACCTACCAGTTTCGGGCGTTCGCCCACGCCATCCGATCCGGTGGCCCGAATCTGACCGACACCGCGGACGCCTGGCAGAACATGGCAGCGATCGACGAGGCCTATCGCGCGGCCGGGCTTCCCCCGCGACCGAGCGTGGCGACCACCTGAGGGGTCGTCCCACGAACGAGGGCCTCCCGGTCGCTGACTCCGTCGCCGGGAGGCCCTCCTGGTCCGGCTCACACGAACAGCACGCCACCGTTGACATCGATGGTGGCTCCGGTCACGTAGGAGGAGTGGTCGCTGGCGAGCCAGTAGACCGCATCCACGATGGACGAGGCCGGCCCGGCCTTTTTCAGCGGGATCTTCGACCATTCGATGTCGCGCATCTCCTCGAAGCTGATGCCCCGTTCGGCGGCCTCGTTCTCCAGGGCCACCCGGTGCATCCGGGTGTCGATGTTGCCGGGAGCAACCGAGTTCACCCGGATGCCCACCTCGGCGAGTTCTGCCGCTAGGCTCTGGGTGAGGCTGATCACCCCGGCCTTCGAGGCGCAGTAGGCGGAGAAGTAGGCATGGCCCTGACGCCCGTACCACGACGAGATGGTGGTGAGGCTGCCGCCCGCGTCGTGCGGGATCAGGGGGACCAGCGCACGGGCGGCCAGGAAGGCGCCGCGGAGGTTGATCGACTGGACGCGGTCCCATTCCGCCACGCTCATCTTGAGCACCGACGCTGACGGGGCCTGGACGACCCCGGCGAACAGCGCGACGGCATCGAGTCGACCTGACCAGGCCCGCACCGCGTCGGCAGCAGCTGCGAGCGAGTCCTCGCAGGCCTGGTCGACCTCCAGGGGCAGCAGGTCGGCGCCCGGGACGGCATCGGCAACCTCGGCGCTGACGCTGCGGACCGCTTCGGCTGACAGGTCGGCCAGCACCACCCGGTATCCGCCCTCGGCGAAGGTGCGTACGGCCGTACGCCCCATCCCGCCGCTGGCTCCGGTGATGAGGGCGACCCTGGGGTCATCGGTTGTTACGTTCACGAGCATGTCCTTTCGTCGGTGAAGGGTGAGCGTCGCTGAATCAGACGTGGCTACGGTTCTCCGGCAACCCGACTTTCCACTGCGCCGCGGGGTCGGGGCGATGACTCAGGACCGCCCGTAGCAGGTCCTCGTCGATCGGGGTGGTGGCGGCGGCAACGGCCGAGAGCAGGTGCGGGATGCTGGTGGTCCCGATCACCGTGGCGAGCGTCTGTGAGCGCTGGATGGCGTACTGGTTGGCCAGGAAGGCGAGATCGGCTGATCTGATCTGGCACTCCCGGGCCATCGAGCGAGCAGCGGTGAGAACTGGCCCGGGCGCCATGAAGCTGCTGTCGGGCCGCATCATCACCGCGGGCGTGAGCGCCCCGAGGGCGACGGCGGCGGCGTTGATGAGGCCGACACCGCGTTCGCGGGCCTGATCGCCGAGGACCTCGTGCAGGGTGTTGTCCAGAAGGGTGCCGTGGGCGAAGGTGAGCACCACATCGACGCAGGTCTCGTTGATGATCCGGGCGGCGGCCCCGAGTCCGTAGCCGCTGATCCCGATGGCGCGTGTCTTGCCCTCCTCCTTCAGCGACTGCAGCGTCGGCACCGCCTCGGCGATGACCGGCCCCACGTCGACGAAGTCGATGTCGTGCAGGAAAAACAGGTCGACATGGTCGGTGCGCAGCAACCGCAGGCTGTTCTCGAGGCTGCGGCGGATCCGGGCGGGGGAGAAGTCGAACTCCTCGCCGGGGAACCGGCCTGCCTTGGTGCTCACCAGTACCTCGTCACGGTGTCCGGCCAGCGCGATACCCAGCCGTTCCTCGGCGTCCCCGTAGTACGGCGAGGTGTCGAACAGGGTGATCCCGGCTTCCCGAGCGGCGTGGACGGCGGCGATGCCGGTTTCGCGTGGGACGGGTCCGAAGAGTTGCCCGAGCGGGGCGGTCCCGAAGGCGACCTTGCTGAGAGGGATATCGAGGGCGCTGAGTGGTGTTGTCCTCATGGTGTGGGTCCCGGGGTCAGGCGCCTGCGGTGGCCAAGCAGGATCGCGCCGCAGATGCGGCGGCGTTGAGGCCATCAACCAGCGGACGACCGCGGTGCTCGGCGCTGATGATCTCCACCCCCCAGTACCCGTCGTAGCCGGTCGCCTGGACGGCACGGATGAAGGCCGGGACGTCGAAGGCTCCCTCGCCGGGCAGGCGACGCCGGTCGACGGTGTCCTCCCACAGGCTCCCCTCGGGTTCGGGTGCGCCGTCATCGAGCTCCACCACGAGGATGTCGGCGGCGCTCAGCGTCCGCGGGATCGCGGCATAGTCGGTGCCGGCCCGATGGACGTGCCAGATGTCGACGCAGAGGCCGAGGGCCGGATGGTCGACGCTCCTCAGCACCCGGGCCCCGTCGGCAATGGTGCGGATATTGCTGGAGAAGGGCATCGGTTCGATCGCCACCGTGGTGCCGTGCTCGTGCGCCCGGGTCGCGATTTGGGCGAGCTCGGTGAGCATCAGGTCCTCCGGCGGCGGGGTCCCCAGAGCGGCAGCGATCTTCACGCACGGAGCCCCGAGGATGCGGGCGGCCTCGAACAGATCATCGCGCACCCGATCGCTGGCGGCACGCTCAGCGCCGTCGGTCCACCAGTCACCGATGAACTCGAGTTCGATGCGCTCGATGCCGGTCTCGGCAGCCAGCTCCCGCAGCGCAGGCAGGCCGTGCTCATCGCGGAAGGCCACCAGGTCGGCGTGGACGATCCCGAAGCCGGACCATCCTGCGGCCGCGGCGGCGCGCATCCGGGCGGTGAGGTCATGGGGGCTGCGTTCGTCGCCGACCTGGGGTGCCGCGTCGCCGGCGGAGGTCCAGCACGTGGCCAAGAGCCTAGGTGGGTGGGTCGACATCGACGGTCCTCCAACTCTGGGCGGATCCGTTCCGGCCGGCTGAACTCAGGCCCCGTCACCGTCCGCACTGATTAATGACGATTAACGCTGAATGCTACCAAACAGCGGCCGGCCGGGCGAGAGTTCAGGGCTGGGATCGCAGATTCCCGCTCGTGGGGTGCGGCACAGATCCCACCTCCCGCGGTGGTGAAGCCGATGGCTCAATGTGCATTGTTACTGTACTGTCAGTGATGAGTGCACACGGAGGTGCTTCCCGGCCCGTCACCCGAAGACGTGTCGGTCTCCTCAGATGGGACGGCTGCCATGAGCAAGGAACGCGGACCGTTGCGGATTGCCGTCCTGGGGACGGGGGCGAACGGTGCCGGGATCGCGGCCGACCTCGTCCGGGCCGGGCTCGATGTCACGCTCATCGACCAGTGGCCGGCCAACGTGGAGGCGATGCGGGCCAACGGCGTCCAGGTGATCCTCCCCGACGGCCCCCAGGTGACGCAGGTGAATGCGCGACACCTGTGCGAGGTGGCCGAGCTCACCGGCCAGTTCGACGTCGTTCTGCTGGTCGTCAAGGCCTATGACACCCGATGGGCCTGCGAACTGATCAAGCCGTACCTCGCCGAGGACGGGTTCGTCGTCGGCGTCCAGAACGGGATGACCGGCGCCGATATCGCCGACATCCTCGGAGCTGACCGGGCGCTGGCCGCCGTCATCGAGATCACCGCCGCGATGGACGATCCCGGGATCGTGCAGCGACATTCGGGTCATGATCGCTCCTGGTTCGCCGTCGGCGCCCAGCAGGAGCAGGCCCGGCGTCATGTTCCCCTCGCGGCGGGACTGTTACGGCACGCCGGGGTGGTGGAGGAGACCGACGACATCACCTCGGCCAAATGGATGAAGCTCGTCCTCAACGCCGCTGAACTGGTGCCTTCGGCGATCCTCGATCTCTCGATCGCCGAAGGCGCCCGCTTCGAGGGGATGCGCGACATCATGCTCGCGGCCGGGGATGAGGCGATCCTCGCCGCCCAACTCCAAGGACTCGCCATCCGCCCGATCTTCGGAATGACCGGCGCTGCGGCCGCCGCTGCGGAGACCTTCGTGGCCACGGTGCTCGATGAGCTGATCGCGGAGTACATCCTGCCCCACTCGCGCTCCACCGTGCTCCAGGACTGGACCAAGGGCCGGCATGCCGAGATCGAGGAACTGAACGGGGTGGTCGTCGAGGTCCTTGAGCGGCACGGACACCCGGCCCCGGCCAACCGGGCCGTGGTGGAGCTGGGCCGCGAGATCGAATCAGGTGTGCGGGAACGGGGCCAGCACCTGTACCCGGTGCTCGTCGACCGTGTCGCGGCCCTGCGCGCTGCGGATCGGGCCGATGGCCCGACACCGATCGCCTCAGGAATCTGACGAATCAAAGGAGAACCCATGAACCACAGCAGTACCCGCGTCGTCCTGGTGACCGGCGCCACTGGCGGCATCGGGAAGGTGACGGCCACACGGTTCGCCACCGAGGGTGACCGCGTGGTGTTGGCGGACCTCGATGTCGCGGCGGTGGAGCAGGTCAAAGCCGAGATCGAGGCTCAGCTGCCCGACGCCTCGCTGCTGGCGCTGGCCGTCGACCAGTCCTCGGCCGCCTCGCTCGCCGCCGCTGCCACGGCCATCACCGCTTGGGCCGGGCGGCTGGATGTGATCGCTCTCGTCGCCGGGACGGTCCAGGCCGAAGGAGCCCCCGTGCTGGAGTTGAGCCTCGAGGAATGGGACCGGGTGCATCACACCAACCTGCGCGGTGTCTTCTTGGCCTGCAAGACGCTCGTGCCGTTGCTCGGCGAGCACGCCGGCGCCTCGGTGATCGCGGTGGCCTCCTACTGGGGTCGCGAGGCGCATCCGTTCTACGCCTCCTACTGCACCTCCAAGGCGGGGGTGATCAGCTTCATCCAGGTGCTGGCCGCCGAGCTCGCCGAGGCCGGGATCCGGGTGAATGCGGTGGCGCCGGGCAATATCGACACCGCAATGCACCGCAAGGCCCTCACCGACGAGGCCGCCGAACGCGGCCTGACCTTCGAGCAGATGCGCGATATCGAGTACGCGAAGATCCCGCTGCGGACCGCGGGCCCGCCGAAGGCGATCTCAGACGCGATCTACTTCCTCTCCACCGATGAAGCGTCCTACATGACGGGGGCGACGATGGACGTCAACGGCGGCGTCGTCTTCGTCTGACCAGGTGAATCAGCAGTCAAGAGAGCGGGGAAGAAGATGACCGGACGGATTCAGGGAAAGACGGCGATCGTCACGGGCGCCGGGAGCGGGATGGGCGAGGCCATCGCCCGGATGTTCGCCCGGCACGGCGCCAACGTCGCCCTGGTGGACATGGCTGACCGTGGTGAGGTGGTGGCCGAGAGTATTCGTGCCGAGGGTGGCAGCGCCCGCTTCTGGTTGGCTGACGTCACCGATGAGGCCCGGGTGTCAGCGGTGTTCGCCGCCGTGTTCGAACACTTCGGCGCGCTGCACATCCTGGCCAACAATGCCGGCATCGCCGGGCCGAGTGAGCCGACCGACCAGGTGTCCTGGGACGACTGGGAACAGGTGTTCCGGGTCAATGTGGGTGGGCCGTTCCTGTGCACCAAGCACGCCATCGGTTATCTGCGTCGGACCGAGGGCAGCGCGAGCATCATCAATATGGCTTCCATCTACGGGGTTGTCGGGAACACCGATGTGCCGGTCTACCACTCGACGAAGGCGGCGGTCAGGTTGATGTCGAAGACCGACGCCATCACCTATGCGTCGGAGGGAATCCGGGTCAATGCGGTCCTTCCCGGCACGATCATGACCCCGATGAACCTGGAGAAGGCGCGGCAGACCCCCGGATACCTCGAGCAGATGCAGGCGATTCACCCCCTCGGTGTGGTGGGTGACCCCGACGACGTCGCCTACGCCTTCTTGTACCTCGCTTCCGACGAATCGAAGTTCACCACCGGGAGCGAGCTGGTTGTTGACGGCGGCTTCACCGCCCAATGAGCTGGCGGGGCTGAGGCCGGTCGGGTGTCGGGAATCGAGGAGGAGTGTCGATGGGACGAAAGAACCTGCGGATTGCCGTGCTGGGGACCGGGGCGAATGGTGCCTCGGTCGGTGCGGACCTGATCCGTGCCGGGCTCGATGTCACCTTCATCGAGCAGTGGCCCGCGCACGTGGAGGCCATGCGGGCCGACGGGCTCACCGTCCAGCTGCCGGAGCAGACCCAGGTGACCCCGGTCCGGGTTCACCACTTCTGCGAGGTCGCCGAGCTCCGCACCCGCTTCGATCTGGTGTTCACCTCGGTCAAGACCTATGACACCCGATGGGCGTGCGAGCTGATCCGCCCCCTGCTCGGGGACGACTCGGTGGTCGTCGGCCTGCAGAACGGCATGACGTTGGACGCAGTGGCCGAGGTGCTGGGCCCACAGCGTTCGATCGGTGCGGTCCTGGGGATCGCGGCGAACCTGGTCGAACCTGGCCTCGTGGTCCGGCAGGTTCCCCCGACGGCGACCTGGTTCACCGTCGGCACCCTGGACGGCTCCCGGACCGAGCGCTTGGAACAGACTGCGGCGGTCCTCCAGGCAGCCGCGGTGACCGAGATCAGCGACAACATCCGAGCGTCGAAATGGATGAAGCTGATCGCCAACATCCCCGAGATGCTGCCGTCGGCGATTCTCAACGTTCCGCTGCTCACCGCGGTCGGTTTCGACGGGGTCCGGGCGGTGATGAACGAGGCCGCTCGCGAGGCCTATGCTCTCGCCGTCGACCTCGGGGTGCCGATGCTGCCCATCTTCGGCGCATCGGCGGAGGATGTTCCGGCCTCCGACCAGTACGCGCTCGACCTCCTCGACGCCGTGCTCGCGCAGTACTCCCTGCCGGACACCCGGGTCGCCGTGCTGCAGGACTGGGACCAGGGCAGGCGCGCCGAGCTGGACGCGTTCAACGGCTACATCGTCGCCCGAAGGGCCGAGTTCGGCGGCCGGGCGCCGGTGAACGAGGCGATCCTGCGGATCGCCGAACGTATCGAGGCCGGGCAACTTGCCCCGTCGCCGGCCAACGTCCCGCTGCTTCTTGCGGCGGCGCAGACGCAGGTGGGGTAACCCGGACCGGGTGAGGAAGGAAGGAACGATGGTGACGACCACGCATCAAAGGCCAGGTCTCATGAAGGCCGCGCGGTTCTACGGCGACCATGACATCCGCATCGAGGAGGTTCCGGTTCCGCAACCGCGGGCCGGGGAGGCGCTCATCCGGGTGCTGCGTTCGGGGATCTGCGGCACCGACGCCTCGGAGTGGAAGTCCGGGCCGAGGATGTTCCCGGTGGCGCATGCCCACCCGGTGACCCGGCATCACGGCCCGATGACCCTCGGTCACGAGTTCGTCGGGGAGGTCGTGGAGTTGGCCGCAGACGCACCCGGATTCCTCGTCGGAGACCTGGTCGCCTCCGGGGCTGGGGTCTCCTGCGGCAGCTGTGCCCGCTGCCGGGAGGGACGCACCAATCTCTGCGCAGAGTACTGGACGCTCGGGCTGTCGACCGATGGGGGCCTGGCGGACTACGTCGCTGCGCCGGTGGGGACGCTGGTGCACATTCCGGCCGCCCTTGACCTTGACCGAGCCGCGCTGGCCCAACCGTTGGCCGTCGGTCTGCACGCAGCCCGCCGGTCGGGTGCCCGCGACCGCGACCGGATCGTCCTGATCGGCGCGGGCGCGATCGGCACCTTCACCCTGGCCGGACTGGCCTCGCTGGTTGATGCTCACCTCACCGTGGTCGATCTGCCCGGGCCGAAGCTCGAACGTGCGCTCCGGCTGGGGGCTGACCAGACAGTCGCTGTCGGCACGATCGAGCAGATCCCCGCTGGTGCCGACCTGGTGATCGAGGCCAGTGGTGTCCCCGGCCAGCTCAATCAGGCGATCGCGCTGGTTCGCGACGGCGGCACCATACTGCAGGTCGGTCTCCCCGGCGCGGGGCAGGAGGTGGACGTCCAACAACTCGTGGTGCGGGAGATCAACATCGTCACCACGCTCGCCCATGTCTGCGGCGAGGATCTGGGGGAGGCACTCACCCTGCTCGCCACCACGAGCCTCGGTGCTGAACTGCTGGAGTCGGTCCACCCACTGGAGGATGTCCCGGCCGAACTCGACCGGCTCGCCCGCGGTGAGGTGGACGGCAAGATCATCTTCGATCCCACCACCCGCTGACACCCCCGACGACCACCCACCACACGAGGAGACAGACCATGAAGGCGCTTCGTTTCAATGAACAGGATGTCGCAGCTGTCGAGGAACTGCCCATTCCGGAGATCAGCGACGACGAGATCCTGGTGGCGGCACGATCGGTCGGCGTGTGCCATTCCGATATTGACCTGCTGCACGGCCGCTACATCATCCCGTTCACCTATCCGATCATCCCCGGACATGAGTGGTCCGGTGAGGTGGCCAAGGTCGGCTCCGCGGTCACCGGCTTCGCGCCCGGTGATGCGGTGGTCGGCGAATGTGTGATCAATGAGGACCATTTCGGCTTCTCGATCAGCGGTGCCGCCGCAGAGTTCTTCGTGGCCCGACCCGAGTGGCTGCACAAACTCCCTGAGGGGGTCGATTTCCGGAACGGAGCTCTCGTGGAGCCGTTCTCGGTGGCCTACTACGCTCTGATGCGTACCGGAAATGTCAATGCCAGCGACACGCTGGTGGTGCTGGGCGCTGGACCGGTGGGACTGGCCGTCGTGGCGGGCGCGGCCCATCTGGGGGCAACAGTGATCGTCTCGGAGCCGGCGGGTGTCCGCCGTGAGGCGGCGCTGGCCCTGGGAGCCAGCCAGGCGGTCGCCCCTGAGGATCTCGACGCGGTGCTGGAGGAGATGACCGCCGGACGGGGAGCCGATGCGGTTCTGGAGGTCACCGGCAACCCCGAGGCGATGGCTCGGGCGCTGGAGATCGCCGGATTCCAGGCGCGGGTGACCTACGTGGGGATCGACGTCGGGCGGGCGGCTCCGGCGCGGCTGGGGTTGATCCAGTCGAAGGAGCTCCGGATCAACGGCGCCATCGGATCTCCCGGGGTGTGGCCCGACACGCTCCGTTTCATGGCCAAGCAGGGCATCGACATGAGCCCGTTGGTCACCTCCACCTACACCATCGATGATGCGCTTGACGCGCTGGAAGCGGCGCACACCCCGGGCGGATCCACGTTGAAGGCGCACATTACTTTCGATGCAACCCTCCCGAATTCCTGACGACCTCTCTGATACTGTCTGGGCCGTAATCCCATGAACCCGGAGGCGCAGATGCAACTCGATGTCGGTCGCGAACTGCGCAAGGCGCGAGAACGAAAGAAGCTCAGCCTTCGCAGTGTCGCGGCCGCCGTCGGGGTTTCACCGAGCCTTCTCTCCCAGGTGGAAACCGGGAAGACCCAGCCTTCGGTCGGCACCTTGTACGCCTTGGTGAGCCATCTCGGGGTCTCCCTCGACGCGCTGCTCCAGGGCGGCCCGGTCGATCAGGCCACGGCGCCTACCCGGGTGTCCACTGAGGAGACCGGCGGGGTGAGCTACGAGGCCGCCTTCCGGAACAACACGGTTCAGCGTGCTGCCAACAATCCGGTCATCGAGATGCAGAACGGCATCAAGTGGGAACGCCTTGCGGTGAGTTCCTACACCTTGGTCGACCCGCTCCTGGTGACCTATGCGCCGGGCGCTTCGACCGAGATTGACGGTCGCATGATGCGGCACTCGGGAATCGAATTCGGGACGGTTCTCGACGGTGAACTGACTCTCCGTCTCGATTTCGACACTTTTATTCTTCGCACTGGGGATTCGGTGTGTTTCCGTAGCGATCGTCCGCACCTCATCATGAACCACACCGCGACCCCTGCGAAGGGGATCTGGTTCGTCATCGGCCGGCGGGATCCGCGGGGCCAGGCCGAACCGGTGGCCCAGCCCGGTGAGGTGCAGATCAACTCCGCTGTCGACGTGCTGGCGGTCATGGAAACCCTCCGAGCGGAGGGCGTCGACGACTGAGTCGGACGCGAGCAGCCGGTGCGGTGAGTGGCGCGCTGGGCGCTACCACGATCCGGGCGGCTGGGAAGTGATCGCGCACCGGTGCGCCCGGCCCGGTTGAGTTGCATCATGCCCCGTGGGATGGCCATCGTTCCCCGGGGGTGGCCGCGGGGATGACGATCGGCTGCCGGCCCGATCCCGGGCCTGCTCTGTTCATCCTGCTCGGACAATACCAAGTCAACCTGAACATGATCGTGCAGTTCTCCCGGATAAACACCGCATACTGTTAAGCTGGAACACACATGAAGGCTGGAGGGGCACGGCGATGGCGCCGTGCGGGAGGCCCGGTGACGAGGGAGGATGCGATGAGTACCGCAACGTGGGGCACGATGGCCGTTGATTGGGAGGAGCGGGTCGACTTCGAGCGACTGCGTCGCGAGCGTGTAGCCAGACTGCGCGCGGAGCTCGATCGTTCGGAACTCGGGGCTCTGCTGGCCTTCGACTTCTCCAATGTCCGGTACATGACCGCGACCCACATCGGTACCTGGGCGATGGACAAGCTGATCCGGTTCAGCCTCATCACTCGGAATTCTGATCCCATCTCCTGGGACTTCGGCTCGGCGGCCAAACATCATCAGCAGCGCAACTCCTGGCTCAACGAGACGACGATGGAGATGGATGCCGACCCGCACGCCCCCCATCACGGGGCGACCCGACCCCGCGCCGAAGGTGGTGCCCGCGCCGGCATCTCGGTGCTCCGCGGCGCGTTCCACCCCGACTCCGGGATTGCGGAGCGGGTGGCGAAGCAGATCAAGCGGGAACTGGAGAAATTCGGTCTCGCAAACGCGCCGCTGGGGGTCGACGTGATTGAGCTGCCGATCCTCTTCGCTCTTCAGGCGGAGGGAATCACCGTCCTCGACGGCCAGCAGGCATTCCTGGAGGCGCGCCGGATCAAGACCCCCGACGAGATTGCGCTGCTCACCCAGGCCTGCTCGATGGTTGATGCCGCCTATGAGGATCTGTTCGAGTTTCTCCGGCCCGGGGTGCGCGAGAACGAGGCCGTCGGTCTGGTGGCCGACAAGCTCTACTCCTTGGGCTCGGAGTACGTCGAGGGTGTCAACGCGATCTCCGGCGAGCGCTGCTCACCGCATCCGCATGTGTACTCCGACCGCCTGATCCGCCCGGGCGACCCGGCCTTCTTCGACATCCTCCACAGCTTCAACGGCTACCGCACCTGCTACTACCGCACCTTTGCGGTCGGCTCGGCCAGCGCCGCCCAGAGGGATGCCTATGTGCGGGCACGCGAGTACATGGACCGCGCGATCGCCCTGGTGAGGCCCGGCGCGACGACTGCTGACATCTGCGCGGTCTGGCCCAAGGCCGAGGAGTTCGGTTTTGCCAACGAGATGGACGCCTTCGCGCTCCAGTACGGACACGGGGTCGGGCTGTCGATCTGGGAGAAGCCGATCTTCTCGCGCCTGGTGTCCTTCGACAATCCGGAGGTCATCGAGGAGGGCATGGTGTTCGCCCTGGAGACGTATTGGCCTGCTGCGGACGGCTGGGGTGCGGCCCGCATCGAGGAGGAGGTGGTGGTGACCGCAGACGGATGTGAGCTCATCACCAAAGTCCCCGCCGAGGATCTGATGGTGGCCGGAGGCCAGCGGTACTTCACCGTGAACGGTCCGATGAACCTCCTCCGGGACTCGCAGAGCCACTTGAACACGCCTGCGGGCCGCGGCGAGAGCCCGTCCGAATGACCGCGGTCGCCGTGGTCGGGCTCGGCCGGATGGGCACTGCCTACGCCGAGCGCCTGCTCGCCGCTGGTCACCGGGTGAGCGTCTGGAACCGGACGCCCGGGAAGGCCGCCGATCTGGTCAGCCGCGGCGCCACCCAAGCGCCCGACCTGGTGGCTGCGGCCTCCGGTGAGGTCGTCGTCTCGATGGTGCTGGACGATGATGCGCTGGCCGCCCTGCACGGCGACGATGGTCTGCTCAGCGGCCCGGCGGTGCCGGCGGTGTGGATCGACTCCTCGACGGTCTCGCCGGGGGCAGCCCGGGCGGCGGCGGAGGGCGCAGCCGCCCGGGGAGTGGCCTACATCAGCGCCCCGGTGAGCGGCAATCCTGGCGTCGTCCGGGCTGGCCGGGCCATCTTCGCTGTCTCCGGTGACGATGTCGCCGCGCTGAACACCGCAGAGACGCTGCTCGCGGACATCGGGCGGGCGACCTATGTCGTCGGCGGCGGGGTGTCGGCGACCGTGGTGAAGCTGTGCACCAACGCCCTGCTCGGGATCACCATGCAGGCGCTGGCCGAGGTGGCCGTCCTCGGTCAGCAGGCGGGGGTGAGCCGCGCCGGACTGATGGCGTTCATCAACGACAGTGTGATGGGGTCGGCTTTCACCCAGTACAAGACCGCGGCGATCGTCGGGCTCGACCTCGCGCCGACCTTCAGCCCCGAAGGTATGCAGAAGGACCTCCGGCTCACCCAGGACGCCGGTCAGGAGTTCGGTGTTCCGGCTCCCCTGGTCGGCGCCACCGAGATCGCCTTCTCACGGCTGGTGGGATCCGGACTGGGACACGATCAGGACTTCGCGGCTCTGATCCTCCAGGTGGCCCGCGACGCCGGCATCGTGCTGGCCCCGGAGCGCGCCGACTGAATGCCCCGAATGCGCGAGGGGTGGCGGTAGGCTCTGGGGGTGTCAGCGGAGCACCCCCCCGAGGATTCCGGGGCAGAGCCGGCGGCCGGATCGCTGATCCGGACCGCGCCCGCGGTGCGCGCACGTCTGCGGTCAGTCGCTGACGATCTGGGCGCGGCGATCCGGGAACCGGCGGTGGTCGCCGGCACCGTGGCGACGCTGCTGCTCGCGCTCGGGTCCTTGACCCCCGCCTACCTTCCCCAGGTGAGCCCGTTCTGGCCGACGATGCGGGCTCTCATGCTGGATGCCCCACTGGCCAAGGTGTTCGGCACAGTCCTGGTGCTGGCAGCAGTGGGGCTGCTGGTCAGCTCCTGGCTCCGGCTCAGGCATGTGGTCTCGGTCCGGATCAAGCACTGGGCGGTGCTGGTGTGGTGGTCGCTCCCGCTGCTGCCCGCGCCACCCATCTTCAGCCACGACGCGTATTCCTACGCCGCCCACGGCTGGCTCATCCAGAACGGGTTGAACCCCTATGCGACGGGCCCGGGGGTTCTCCCCGGAGGGTTCGCTGACCAGGTGGCCTGGGTCTGGCGTTTCACCCCGAGCCCCTACGGACCGCTCTCGTTGGAGATGTCCCACTGGCTGGTCCTGCTGGCTCAGATGGATCCCTATCTGTCCGCGGTCCTGATGCGGATTCCCGCCCTGATCGGTGTGGTTCTCATCGTCGTCTTCCTGCCCCGGATCGCCGAGCTGACCGGGTTCCCACCGCGGCACGCGGTGTGGTTCTCGACCATCAACCCGTTGCTCATCATCGATTTCGTGGGCGGTGCCCACAACGACGCCCTGATGATGGGGTTCGTCATCTGGGGCCTCTACCTCGGCTTCCGCGGTCACCTGTTCCTGGGGGCGGTGGCCGTGGGGCTGGGCATGGCGGTGAAACAGCCCGCGCTGCTCGCTGCCTACCCGCTGGCCGTCATCGGTAGCGGGTGGGCCTCGTGGCGGATCCGAGACGTTCTCGGCGTCGTTCCCCGGGTTCTGTTCTCCTTCGCGGTCACCATCGGGGTGTTCGTGGCTGTCTCGCTCGGCACCGGGCTCGGGTTCGGCTGGATCAATGCGATGGGCGTCCCGGGACAGATCATCTCGCCAGCGCCGTTCTCGCTCATCGGACGCGGGCTGCAGCTGCTGGTCGAGCCGGACGGGCTGGTGATCGTCGAGGTCTCCCAGCTGCTGGGAACGGCGCTGGCGGCGGCGGTGCTCATCTGGCTGGCGCTGCGCTGGTCGCGGACCGAGCCGCTGCGCTTCCTGGCGTGGGGGTTCCTGGCCGTGGCCATCCTGGGCCCGTCCATGCAGACCTGGTACCTGCTCTGGGGTGCCCTCCTGCTCCCGGTGACCGAGTCCTACCGGCGCTGGTGGCGCGTCGCCGCAGTGGCCACTGCGATCATTCTGGTCTACGGCGCGGTCAACCTCGCCTGGCGCAACGGTGGTCTGGCGTTGGCGCTGTCTGGTCTGGCGGCGCTCAGCGCCTGGTTCCTGATCCGGCGCCGGACGCGTCGTACGGTGGCCTCATGACAGAACCTGAGCTTCTGGCCGAGCAGCGCGACGGTGTGGGGTACCTTCACCTGAACCGTCCGCGGGCGATCAATGCCCTGACGGTGGCGATGTTCACCGGCATCCGTGCGGCGCTGGGGGCGTGGGCCGAGGACGCCTCGGTGGAGCGGGTCGAGCTGAGCGGTGCGGGGGATCGGGGGCTGTGCGCGGGCGCCGACGTCCGCGCGCTCCGGGAGCAAATCCTCGCTGGCGGTGATCCGGCTGCACCGCTGGCCGAGGAGTACGCGATGGACGCCGCCGTGGCGGCCTTTCCTAAGCCCTACACCGCGCACATGCGTGGTTTCACCATGGGTGGTGGCCTCGGGGTGTCGGCCCATGGCACCCGCCGTCTGGTCTACCCGGACTCCGCTCTGGCGATGCCGGAGACGATCATCGGCTTCGTGCCCGATGTCGGGATGATGTGGCTGCTGGCTCGCGCCCCGGGCGAGTTGGGCACCCATCTGGCCCTGACGGGGGCGACGATCAACGCCGCCGACGCGGTGCTGGTCGGCTGGGCGGACGAGGTTGTCGGTCCACCCCCGGCGTCGAGTCTGGTGGCCGACCGCTCCTGGATCGACATCTGCTATGCCGGGGACGATCCGGTGGCGGTGGTTCACCGGCTCGAGCAGCACGCCGACCCGAGGGCCCGGGAGGCAGGAGCGCTGATCCGGCAGCGGAGCCCGTTCGCCGTCGCGGTGGCGCTGGAGGCCCTGCGCCGGGCTCGTGCTCTCGCCACGGTGGCCGACGTGCTTGATCAGGACCTGACGCTCGCCCGGGCACTGCTCCCCCGTCCGGACTTCGCCGAGGGGGTGCGAGCCCAACTCGTCGACAAGGACCGTCGGCCGCGATGGCGTCCCGGGAGACTGGAGGAGGTTGACCGCGGCGCGGTGCTGGCCTGCTTCGGGTGAGCAGTTGACACACCTGAGACCATGCGGACCCTGACGATCACCACCCCCGGCGGGCCCTTGACCGTCTCCCGGTTGGTGCTGGGCACGGACTACTTCGGCAGCGGCGTCCCCCGCGACGAGGCGTTCGCGATTCTGGACGCCTACCTCGCCGCTGGTGGCACCACCGTGGATACGGCGCGTTGCTACGCCGCGTGGATGCCGGGTGGCGCTGGCGCCAGCGAGGCCACCATCGGCGCCTGGCTGGAGAGTCGGAACGCCCGCGCGCAGATGATCCTCAGCACAAAAGGGGGCCACCCCCACCTGGAGACCAGGCACGTGCCCAGGCTGGACGCCAGTTCGCTCCGGGTTGATCTGGAGGCGAGCTGTGACGCGCTCAGGACCGGGAGGGTCGACCTCTACTGGTTGCACCGCGATGACCCGGACCAGGCGCCGGAGTCGGTGATCGACACCTTGGCGGAGGTGTTCAGCACCGGTCGGGTGCGGGCCTATGGATGCAGCAACTGGCCTCCGGAGCGGATTCGACGGGCGAACGCCCATGCAGAACGTCAGGGGACGCCAGGCTTCGTGGCGAGCCAGGTCCAGTGGAGTCTGGCCACCTCGACCGCTCGTGCCCAGCAGGATGCGACGCGCTGGGTGATGGACGCGGCCGGCGAGGCCGCCTACCGGGCCTCGGGGATGCCGGTTTTCGCTTACACCGCCCAGGCGAAGGGATTCTTCGCGCGTCCGCTGCACGGTCGCGGCGCCATGAACGCCAAGGCGCGCGCCTGGTTTGGCAATGAGGTCAATCTGCTTCGCCGGCAGCGGGTACGCGCCTACGCCGAGCGTACAGGTCGGTCGGTGTCAGCGGTCGTGCTGGGGTGGCTCACCTCGCAGCCGGTGCCGACCGCAGCGCTGATCGGTCCCCGCTCGCTCCCGCAATTGCAGGAGTCCCTCGCTGCAGCGGATCTGAGGCTACCGTCGGCGGACCTGGCCTGGCTGACTGCGACAGGCTACTAGTGGCGGCTGACCGGGTCGGGCCGGTAGTCGACGACCACGGGGGAGTGATCGCTCATCCGGCCCTCGTAGCTGTCCTCGCGGTCAGTCCCGCCGGTCACCGCCCGGGCGGCCAGGCCCGGGCTGGCGAGGTGGTAGTCGATCCGCCAACCGGCATCGTTGGCCCAGGCCTGCCCCCGCCACGACCACCAGCTGTAGGGGCCGGGTCCGTGGGGATGGAGGTCGCGGACGACATCGTGCAGGCGGCGGGGACCCAGCACTGATCCGAACCACTCCCGTTCCTCGGGGAGGAAACCGGGCGCGTTGCGCTGGTTCTTCCAGGTTTTCACGTCGGCGCGCTCGTGGGCGATATTGAAGTCGCCCAGAACCAGGAACTCGCGGCCCGCAGCGGCAGCCTCCTTGCGGGTGCGGTCGAGGTGGCGCCGGAAGGAGGCGAGAAAGCGCATCTTGCGGCGGTAGTGCTCGGGGTCGGCGTTCCGGCCGGTGGCGGGCGCCCCCTTGGGCACGTAGACCGAGCCGACTCGTAACCGGAGTCCGGGAAGGTCGAGGTCAGCCTCGAGGTAGCGTCCCTGCGGGTCAGACTCGTGGCCGAACCCCTCCCGGACAGCCGTGGGCGCGACCCGGGTGAGCAGGGCGACACCGTTGCGCCCAGCCCGATCGCCGGCGTGATAGGTCAGGTGATAGTCCCCAACCGCTTCGGTGGGCACCTGGTCGGGTGCGCATCGCATCTCCTGCAGGGCCACCACATCCGGTGTGCGCGCCTCGATCCAGTCGGGGAGGCCGCGACGGGTCGCGGCCCGGATTCCATTGACGTTGGCCGACGCGATCCTGAGCACGCGTCGACCCTACTGGGCCTTGGTGGCGTCCGGTGACGGAGGACCGTTGACGATCTCCGCGCCTGGGCGCGCGCTCGCCCCCAGCGCCTCGCGATGCGCGCCGACATGCTCCTCCGCAGCTATCGGGCCGCCGTCAGCCTGGCCGGGGCCCTGATCGGTCACGCACGAGGTATCCGTTCACGAGGGCGCCCGTCGGTTGGATCCGGGGTTGGTCGGTGCTAGCGGTAGTTGGTGAACTGGATGGCGAAGTCGTAGTCCTGCTCCTTCACCAGGCGTTGCACGTTCTGCAGGGCGTCGCGACTCTTGGAGCTGACGCGAAGCTCGTCGCCCTGGATCTGGGTCTTGACTCCCTTGGGGCCGTCGTCGCGGATGAGCTTCGCAATCTTCTTGGCGTTCTCGGTCGAGATCCCCTCCCGGACGGATGCGGTGTTCTTCCACACCTTCCCCGACAGGCGAGGGTCCCCGGCATCGAGGACCTTGAGGCTGATCTTGCGCTTGATCAGCTTCGACTGGAACACATCCAGGATGGCCTTGACCCGCTCCTCGCCGGAGGCCTCCATCTCGATGAGGTCGCCCGAGGTGCGGATCGAGGCGTCGGTGTTCTTGAAGTCGAACCGCTGTCGGACCTCCTTCGCGGCCCGGTTGACGGCGTTGTCCACCTCCTGGCGGTCGAACGTGCTGACGATGTCGAACGAGTTCTCCGATGCCATGTGCCCTCCGATTTGGTTCAGACCCCCGATGAGTTGCTAATGTTAGGCCCCGCTGAGTG
>JBKEBV010000083.1:0-6011 GCA_047973315.1 Propioniciclava sp. | reverse complement strand
ACGGCGCACCAGGAGGCCTTTGACGCCCTGCGGGACAACCGCGATGTCCTCGACGAACTGGTCCGCCGCCTCTTCGAGAAGGAGACCCTCGACAAGGACGAGGTCGCGGCTATCTTCGAACCGTTGCGACGGCGTCCGGACCGACCCGCCTGGACCGGGTCGGCGACCCGGGTTCCCAGCGACATCCCGCCGGTTGATCCACCCCCGCGCCCGGCCGAACCGTTCCCGGTGCCGCACCAGGGGCAGCCGGTACCCGCTGGCTGGGTTCCGGGCCCACCCCAGTGGAACGGGCAGCCGCCCTACGGTGCGCCGGGCCCCTACGGTCAGGTTCCGGGGCCGTACGGGCCGCCGATGCCGGGCGCCTATCCCGGATCGTTCCCCCCGATGCCGCCGCAGCAGGGCCCGGTGCCGCCAGCGCCCGGCTCCCCGCCGTTGGCCGACGATCCGGAGTCCCGCCCCACCCGGGAGGAATGAGGTGGCTGTCGACGAGCCACGGGTTGCCGCCGCCGTCCGCGAGATCCTCCTCGCCATCGGGGAGGATCCCGATCGTGAGGGTCTGGTCGACACCCCGATGCGGGTGGCGCGGGCCTACGCGGAGATGTTCTCCGGCGTAGATCAACAGCCCGATACGATTCTGGCCACCACCTTCGACATCGCGCACGAGGAGATGGTGCTGGTCAAGGACATTGAGGTGTGGAGCACCTGCGAGCACCATCTGCTCCCGTTCCACGGGTTCGCTCACGTCGCCTACATTCCGAGCGTCGAGGGCCGGATCACCGGATTGTCCAAGCTGGCGCGGCTGGTTGACCTGTACGCCCGCAGACCCCAGGTCCAGGAGAGGCTCACCGGCGAGGTGGCCGACGCGCTGATGCACCATCTTCGTCCGCAGGGTGCGATGGTCGTCGTCGAGTGCGAACATCAGTGCATGACCATGCGAGGCGTCCGCAAACCCGGATCCAGGACCGTCACGTCTGCTGTCCGCGGGGTAATGGCGAATCCGGCGACCCGAGCCGAGGCGATGAGCCTCATCATCGGGTGAGCATCATGAGCCGTCCCCTGGTGATGGGCATCATCAATGTCACCCCTGATTCCTTCTCCGACGGCGGTCAGTGGGACACGACCGACGCTGCGGTCGCCCACGGACGCGATCTCTTGGCCCGCGGGGCCGATGTGCTTGATGTCGGCGGAGAATCAACCCGGCCGGGTGCCCACCGCATCGATGAGGCGACCGAACTCGCCCGGGTCCTGCCGGTGGTGGCTGAACTCGCCGCGACCGGGGCGAGCGTCTCGGTCGACACCACCCGGGCCCGGGTCGCAGCCGAAGCACTCGCGGTGGGGGCGACCATCATCAATGATGTCTCCGGCGGTCTCGCCGATCCTGCGATGCTGCCGCTGGTCGCCCAGGCGCGGGTGACCTACATCGCGATGCACTGGCGCGGGCACGCGCGCACCATGGATCGTCATGCCGACTACGGCGACACGGTGGCGGAGGTATCGGCCGAACTCGCCGCCCGCCGCGACGCTGCGCTGGCCGCAGGCATCGCGGCGGAGCGTCTGGTCCTCGATCCTGGGCTGGGCTTCAGCAAGGATGCCGAGCACAACTGGCAACTGCTGCGGCACTGGTCGGCGCTGACCGACCTGGGGCACCCGCTGCTGCTCGCCGCCTCACGGAAGCGTTTCCTCGGATCGCTGCTGGGCAGTCTGGAGGCGCCCCGGCCGGCGGGCGAGCGGGATGTCGCCACCGCCGTGCTGGCGGCGCTGCTCGCCCACCAGGGCCTGTGGGGCGTCCGCACCCACGAGGTCACCGCCACCTCCGACGCGCTCGCCGTGGCCCGACGGATGGCCGGGCCGTGAGCGACGATCTCACCATCACGCTGACCGGGGTGACCGCCCGCGGTCATCACGGAGTGTTCGCCGCCGAGCGACGCGACGGTCAGCCGTTCATCGTGGACGCCGCGATCACCCTGAACCGCTCCCCGACCGCCGACGATCTGGCCACCACGCTCGACTACGGGGCGGCCGCCCGCACGATCGTCGCGATCATCGAGGGCGAGCCGGTGGATCTGATCGAGACGCTCGCGGTACGTATCCTCGAAGCACTGGGGGAAAACCCCGCGGTGCGCCGGCTGACGGTGACGGTGCACAAACCCCAAGCCCCGATCGACGCCACCTTCGCCGATGTGTCGGTCACCCTGACAAGGACGGTGCGATGAGTTTCGTCAACCTCGACTGGGACACCCTCACCGGGCTCAAGCCGCTGCGGCGGGTCGTCTACTCGCTCGGATCCAACCTGGGTGACTCCGCCGACACCCTCCAACGCGCCGTCGACGCGCTGGCTGCCACCCCCGACCTCATCGTCACCGATGTGTCATCGGTCTACGCCACCGATCCGGTGGGGGTGACCGATCAGCCCGACTTCCTCAACCTCGTCGTCCTGGCCGAGTCGACGATGCCGAGCATGGTGCTGCTGGAGCGCGCTCAGGCGATTGAGAACGCGTACGGACGCGAGCGCATCGAACGCTGGGGCCCCCGGACCCTCGACATCGACATCATTGCGGTGGGCGACCGGGTCCGCAATGACCCCGATCTGATCCTGCCGCACCCGCGGGCGCACGAACGTGCTTTCGTCCTGGTGCCCTGGCTCGACGCCGACCCGGCGGCCGAACTTCTCGGGCACGGGCCTGTGTCCGACCTCGTCGAGAGCCTGGGCACCGACGGCGTCCGTCCCCGACCAGACCTGGAGATCGTCGGGCCGTGACACCGCGGCCGACCCTCGAACCGACCCGCATCGGCGAGGTCCTGCTCGCCGGCGGGCTTGGTCTGGGCGTATCCTGGCTTCTGTTCTGGACGCTGCAGGGGCGGGGGTTCTCCCTGCCGCTGGTGGGTCCGGTCGCCTGGCTGTCCGTTGCGCTCATCGCCGCCATGATCGGGTGGCTCGGGTGGCGCACGCGACGTGAGTTGCGGACCCGCCCGGATGCCCTCCGGCCGCGGACGGCGCTGGTCCGGGTGCTGCTGGGGAAGACCTCAACCCTGGCGGCCGCGGCACTCGCCGGCGCCTACGCCGGGCTGCTCGGGCTGGCCCTCGACGCCTGGCCCGCTCCGCTGGCCGTCCGGCGCGTCGTTCACACGGCTGTCGCCATCGGGATGTGCGGGGTGTGGGGTCTGGCAGGGTGGTATCTGGAGCGTTCCTGCCGAATTCGGCCCCGCGACACGCCAGACACCCCTCCGGGTGACCGACAACAGGGCTGATCGTCGTTAGTCTGACCGTGTGAGTGACCGTACTTCCCCCACACGAGAAGACAATCCGTACCGGATTGTGATGACCACGTCCCTCGGTGTCGGCACCACCGCGTCCTTGGCGCTGGTGGTGGCCTCCCTCTGGGTCCCCTGGCTGGTCTGGCCGGCCGTCGTTGCTGCCTTGGCGGGCGGCGGGCTGGCGACCTGGGCCGCCGTTCGTTCCAAGCGTGAGCAGCGCACCCGACTGCTGGCGCAGGCCCGGGTCGAACGCCTGGAGCATCGCGAGCACCTGCGCGCCTCCCATGCCGCGCAGCGCGAGGTGCTGGGTCTGATGGACACCCAGTCGCGGATGCTGCGTCGGGACCTGACCCAGACCCGCACCGAACTTGGCGAGGCGACGATGGAGAACTCGCGCCTGCGCGGTGATCTCCAGTCGGTGCGCAGTGAGCTCAAGACCTCCCGGGACGAGAACGCGCAGCTGCGCGATCACATGGTGATCCTGAAGCTCGGCACCAATGAAGGGGCGGAGGTTCTCTCCCTGCCCCGTCGTCGGGCTGCCGAGGGTGACGAGGTTCAGTGGGCCGCCGGCGATGCGCCGACGATCATCGATCTCGACCTGCAGCGCGTGGTCATCCAGAGCATGGAGGACTTTCCGGAGTCGAAGGCCAACTGAGCCCGAGGCGGGCGATCCTCGCCTGGCGCGCAACCTCTTCGGGCACGCTCACCGCGTCGACCCCACTCACGGCCCGTCCCGATAGCGCTTCGCGAGGATCGACGCGCCATCACACCCGTAGGGTGCGGCCACAACGGCATCCATCGGTGGCGTCGGTCTGAGCGAACTGGGAGAGTGCTCCCGAACCCCTCCGATGCCGGTCGGGTGCGTGCGCGGTGCAGTGCCGGTTCCGCTGACCGTGCGATCAGCTCTCGGCGAGCCAGAACGCTGGATCTTCGAGCACTCCCGGCCGGGGTCACCCTGATGAGAACCCCGGGCGGGAATCCCCTCGCGCGGGCTAGCGCCGCTCTTCGAGCCCGCGGCGGGGCTCGGTCACTTGTCGAGGTCGCCGGCGACCCACGGAAGTGAGGCGAGCGCGGTCGGTAGGTCCTCGACGAGGGTGCCCGGAACGGCGGCCTCCCAGGAGGCGACGCAGGCGGCTGACGGGGTTCTCAGTCGAAGGCGCCACGGTGTTTTCTCCCCGCGGGAGGTCAGGACAATGCTCGCGCGTCCCAGCGGGGCCTCCACGGTGGCAATGGTGTCGCCGTCGGGGAGTTTGACGACCTTGGGCAGATGGGCGGTGAGGGCCCCGGTCGGCGCTGTGTCGGTCAGCCGTCGCAGGAGCTCCACCGATTCGATGATCTCCGCAGCCAGCCACCCGAACCGCGCGGCAGCGTCGCCGGCGTTGGGCGCCGACACCGGGCGACGTTCGCCGAGATCGGTGTAGGGAGGCTCCGGGTGGGACCGGCGCAGATCGGTGCTGACGCCGCTGGCCCGCGCGATCGGTCCCGACAGGCCGTAGGCGTTGATGATCTCGGTGGTGACCGGAGCGACACCGACTCCGAGCGAGGCGGATGCCTCACCCAGCCGCGCCCCCAGGTCGGAGGCCCGCGACCAGAGGGTCTTCTCGGTTTTCAGCCAGCCCGGCGGTAGCTCGCTCCCCACGCCACCGAGGCGAACGATCATGGGATGGAGACGGTGGCCGGCCCACGCTGCGGTTGAGCGCCGGAAGTCCTCGCGTAGCCGATGTGTGTCGAGCGTCGGGTCCCGACGTGCGGTGGCGACGTGGGAGAGGTAGGCGAGATGGCTCAGGATCCGGGTTCGTTCGGCCTGCAGGGCGCGGAGCCACCGGGCCCGGGGTGGGACGTCGATCCCGAGGGCCTCCTCGACGGCCTTGGCCAGCACCCATTCCCCGAAGAACGGTGCCTGCCAGTCGTGCCGGTTGGCAAGGCTGAGGGCCTGGCGGTAATCGCGGGCGGCGAAGAGGAGTTCGGCGCCACGGTGGAGCGCACCCGGCTCAGGGTCGATGGCGATCACCGTGGCGTCGCTCAGGGTGAGGGTTCCCCGGAGTAAACCTGCACTGCTGGGGTGCGTGGGGCCAAGATCGATGAAACGCGCCCCGCGCACCAGGCCACCGACGGTGAAGTCCTGCAGGCATTCGGTCACCGACCCAGAATAATCCCGATTGCTGGGCGCCGCCACATAGGATATTCTCGTCACGAGAATTGGTATGGGCATCGCCAATTCGAACAGAATTCGAGAGGACCAATCACTCATGGCACAACGTGTTCAGATTTCTTTGACAGACGACCTCCTGAACGATGACACCCTCGCGGACGAGACGCTCTTGTTCGCCATCGATGGCAGTTCGTATGAGATCGACCTTTCCAGTGAGAACGCCGCCGCGCTGCGCGACGCGCTCGCCCCTTATGTCGCCGCCGGTCGGAAGGTGGTGACCCGCCGCGGAGGGCGGCGGAGCGCGCGGACGACCTCAGGTTCTGCTTCGGCGAACGAGATCCGGGAATGGGCTCGTAGCCAGGGCATGGAAGTCTCGGATCGCGGTCGCGTCCGCGATGAGGTCAAGGTTGCCTACGCTGCGGCGCACCGCTGAGACCTGACCAGCTCTGACCCCGGACGCGCCTCGGCGCAGTCCGGGGTCGCTGCTGTCGACAGCGGGTCGTCAGCCGTGGGCGAACACGGAACAACCGCCGCGACACGTTCGTTGTCTAGACTGACAGCAAGGCCCGATCCACCGGGCAGACCGGCGCGCCCGCCGGAACGA
>JBKEBV010000049.1:0-2037 GCA_047973315.1 Propioniciclava sp. | reverse complement strand
CTCCCGTTCTGGTGGATCGTGACTCCGGTGATCGTCAGTGTCGTGTGCCTCGGAGTTCTCTATGGCCTCCTTATGCGCTGGTACCGGCTGACGAGGTCCGGGGTCTCCGCCTTCCGGTACCTCAACGGGTTGAGGATGTTCCTCGAAGCCTCCGAAGCTGATCGAATGGCGATGGTCCAGGGGGAGGCCACGTCCGAGCGCCGCGGCGATGACCTGTTCGTCCCGATCTTCGAGAAGCTCCTTCCCTACGCGATCGCGTTGGGCATCGAGGACTCCTGGCAGCGCGCTGTGGGGACCGACCTGGAGCCGGAGATGACGTGGCTCCCGAGCGTGGGCGGTGCGCCCGTCCGGTTGATGGTGGCCGATTTCGGGTCTGGATACGACCTTCAGTACACGACCGACAACGCGTCACGCGGGTCGATGGGCCTCCTCCTTAGTGACTGGGGCGATGGAGTGAAGAGCGCCTTCTCGGGGTGGGGATCCGGGAGCGATGGCGGCGGCAGCAGCGGATGGAGCTCAGGCGGTGGTGGAGGGTGGTCCGGCGGAGGTTCCTCGGGGGGTGGCTTCTCCGGAGGCGGTGGTGGCGGCGGCGGTGGAGGCGGCTGGTGACCGAGCCCGGCCTACCTTCACCGCTGGTTTCGACACGTCGCTTCGCGCATTCGGATGCGCTGATTAATGCCCACCTATGATGTGGCCGTTGGCTGAGCAGCCGCGAAGCGGCGTGTCGAAACCGTTCTGACTACGACCAACGCGCAGTTCCCCAGGGCCGTAACGCGTATCTCGTCAGGGCAGGAAACGGCCTCTTCCTTGGCGCCGCTGGTCAGGGAACCCTCGGCGCCAGCGCAGTAGTGCCAGGACGGAGGTCAACAGCGCGGCAGCCAAACCAGTGCGATGGGCGAGCGTGGTGGTGCGGGCAATGTCGCTTCCCTCGGGTGCTGCACCAAATCCCAGGTGCCCCCGATCCTCGGTCACGCCGTCGTAGGTGTTGACGCCTCCGAGGCGGAGTCCGAGTGCCCCCGCGAAGGCCGCCTCCGCCACGCCCCCGTTGGGACTCGGGTGCCGGCGGGCGTGGGCGAAGACCGCCCGTAGCGCCGTCCGTGGATCTCCTCCCATGGACGGGGCCACGGCGGCCACCAGCACAGCAGTGAGGCGTGCCGGGATCCAGTTGGCCGCGTCGTCAGCCCTGGCCGCGGCCCATCCGAAGCGGTTGTAGCGCTCGGTGCGGTACCCGATCATGGCGTCGAGGGTGTTGACGGCCCGGTAGCCGAGCAGTCCCGGAACGCCCGCCACAGCCCCCCAGAACAAGGGGGCAACGACGGCGTCGGAGGTGTTCTCCGCCACGGATTCGGCGGTCGCCCGGGCGATCTCGGTGGCGTCGAGTTCCGAAGGGTCGCGGCTCACGATGCGGCCGACATGCTGGCGAGCCGCCTCGAGGTCTTGCCGGTGGAGGTCGTCGGCGATCCGCGTCGCCTCGCGGGTGAGCGAACGCGCGCCGAGCACGGCCCAGGTGGCCGCGGCGACGAGTGTGGCCTGGGCGACCGGTGTTCGAGCGATCCGGTCGAACGCAACGCCTAGACCGATGGCACCACCCACCAGCAGGCCCACATGGGCGGCACCCGCGGCCCGAATGTCCCGGTAGGTGTGGCGCTCGATCGATTGGGCTGCTTGCCCGAAACCGGCGACCGGATGCCAGCGTCGCGGGTCACCGACCATGGCGTCGAGGATGAACCCCGCCGCCAACCCGGCTGCCACAGCAACACCTCGCCGCATCATCGCGCACCCTTCATCTGAGATTTTGTCCTTCTAGCGCACCAGAAGGCCGCAATTTCGACGATATCGGCCTCGTGGGGAGCAGTTGGTGCAAAAAGTGGACAGCGGCGCTGTGCCACCTGATCAACGACGCCACGCGTCGCGGAGTTCGCAGCTATCGGTGAACCCGGCCGGGGGGATTCCCAGGGCCTGAATGGTGCGTGCCCAATAGTTCACCTGGGCTGCGGTGGTGGCGAGAATGACGACCTCTCGCTCGGTGAAGGCGGC
>JBKEBV010000040.1:0-6306 GCA_047973315.1 Propioniciclava sp. | reverse complement strand
TGGACCGCCAGCCATCCCAGCCGTTTGGCGATCGTCACGTGATGACACACGGTCGACTCGGCCAAGCCCAGCTGGCCAGCGACCGTCGCCTGGGCAATCCACACGTCCTCCAACTGGCCTGATGAAGCCCGGCTAAACGCCAACAGGACCGGACCGGTGGTGCGATGGATCTCGCCGGCCGCGACGGCATCGAGAACGCAGCGCTGCCATTCCGCCTGCGCGGTGCGTGGCAACGACCGGGCCGGGTGAGGTTCCCAGTTGCGCTGGTAGCGCGGCGGCCAGATCCCGTTGCGGTTCCGGCACGGCACCGTTCGATCCGAACCGACAGCGTGGTGTTGATAGGCGTTCGCCGGCCGACCAGTACCGGTCGTGACCTTCGCCGTCGAAGTGATCGTGAGAGACATCGGCACCAGGCCGACCCGAACGAGGACGCGTCAGAACGCAACGAGCATTGCGCCGGGTCCTCCGCCGAGATACCATCACCACCAGAACTTGAGGAGTGGTGTAGGTACCTCGACTCTTTGGAAGCGCCTCCGATTGCCGTCGGAGGCTCTTCACGTTTTCGGGGTGAGTTCGGCCGAACCTCCTCTCGAACCGTCAGAGACGTCTCAGGCCGCCACGCGAGGCCCAGCGGCCAAGCTGCGCAGCTGGGCCCGGAGGTCGTCGAGTTCGCGGCGGGTGCGGTCAAGCGCCACGCGGGCCGCCACGAGTTCCCGATGGAGTTCAGCGTCCGGTCCTTGCGCCTCAACGACGCGGCGGATCGCTTCACGGATCAGGTCAGTACGGGTCGTGCCGTACTCTTCGGCCCGCTCAGTCAGCCCCCGCCATTCGACGGCGGGGATCGACATGCCGGGGAGGCGATGAGACTCCATGCGCGCGATCGTGGCAGACGCGATATGGGGCGCGCGCGGATGGTCGCGGTGCTCGGCGGTGTCGTCGGACATTCCTCACCTCCCGTGCGGCTCGACGCACCACGGCGCCGGCGTCGACCAATCCTGTTGAATCCGTGACATAGCTTAGCTTGTGTTCCTGGTCGGCTCAGTGTTCGTGTTCGCCGGCGATCGCAGCTTGGGTCGAGGAGCGCGTTCGAGGACGGTGCGCCCAAGACGGTCGCTGCCGACCTGGGTGAACCCGAGCCGGGCATACGAGGCGCCCCGGCGTTCGAAGGCCGTCACCCGCAAGGTTCGTCCGGTGTCATCGGCCCACCGACCGACGGTGAGCAGCAGCCGCGCCAGGTCGAAGTCACGGCCTCCGGTACCGGAGAGATCGCCGACCGTGACCGTGTCCCGATCGGCCCGGGGCACCGTCGGCTATTGCCAGCGCCACGGTCGGAGACTGACGACGAGACCACCGGCCACCACCGCAAACATAAGCGCGAGGCCTACCGGTACCGCGGGGCCGAACATGAGAGCGAGGCCCACGATGACCGCCTCGATCGCGACGAGCCCGAGCGCCATCCGGGCCAACGAACGCCAGCGACGTCGGGGGTCAGCCAGCGACATCCAGTGCTCCCCCGCCGGCGACAGCGTCATGCGCCCTAGCCAGGCGTTCAGGACCAGCGCCGTGACAGCCAGGAACCCGGTGACCTTCGCCGAGGAACGTCCGGCCTGGCGATGATCACCGGCCGCGGCGGCGTATGAACTCCACGTCGCCCCGAGCATCACCCACCAGGATGGTCGTGGCTGGCCCCAGCAGCGCTGGAAGCTCGACGTCACGTCGTGCACGGCCACCACTGTGCCCGACCCGGCCGCCGGGGGCGGCCCGTGGGCCGCCCCCGCACCGTCCAGACGATGTGCTCGGCCATCGGCTGCCCGATCAGTGGGCCGGGAGCCCGAGCTGCAGGACCAGCGGTAGCCGCGCGATCAGCCGTTGTGACAGCGGCGGCACCGTGAGGCGCACCTGGTAGCTGCCAGGGGCGACCTGGAGGGCCATCTCGAAGCGCACCAGCCGGCCGAGGGCTCGGTAGAGGAGCTGCAACGCACCGGTCGGCCCCCCACCCACGGCATGCGACAAGGCGGCCGACGAGGTGTAATAGGTCATCGGGTGGTCGGTGAGCTTGCCGGCGACGTGGTGCAGCACGAGAACCGCTGTCGGCCCGACGATCGGTGCCAGGTACCGGATCGCCTCGTGGCTGTAGGCGTCGAAGATCGGCTCCTGACTGTGCGGCCACGGATCGAATCGGAGTTCGACATCGCTGGTTGGGGTGTCGGTGTCGGTCATGGTCGGCCTCCTTTGGCCAGGTGACGGTGTGAACCCGCACCGGCCGAGGGAGAGTTCCGACATCCCGAGGGTCCCGGACCGGTGCGGGCAGCCGGTTGTGGGCGGCTGCGCAGCTCCACGGCGCCGCCCGCTCCCGAGGGAGGGCGCAACGGCCGCAGAGGGCGCCTGCAGACGCCAAGCGGTGCACCGACCGCAGGGAGGATGAGCGAAGCGTCACCGCTACGCGTCGAAGGTGGCCGTGCCGTTGCGCCAGCCCGACGGGCGGCGCAAGGTGAGCGAAGCAGAGCCGACCACCAGCGGAGACCGCCCCGGACGAACGGCCACAGGGTTGGAGCTCCCCACACCCTCGCCGGGCCCGACAGCGTGACGCATGAAGATCGGCGGCCACCAGGCCCGTGAGTGACCGTCGAGATGTCCGGGTGAGCGATCTACCGGCCCGGGTCCCCGAGGTGGCTGAGATGGTCGTCGGGCCACGGCTGGCCATCACCGGTGACGACGGTCTGGCCGCATCGACAGGCCACCACGAACAGCGCTGGTGTTCGTACCGCCGGCTCCCCGCACCCGAGCACCCACACCGACGTCGGTTCACCGTCATCGCCGAGACTGGGACTGACCCCGATCAGCCCGAACGAGGCGACGTCAACATCGACACCGACGCGGGTGTGGGCTGCGAACACGACGTCGAGCTCCCCCGGGTACAGGTCCAGCAGGGCTCGCAACTCTTCGACACGCATCGACCGAGTGACCTTCTGACAGCAGGAACCGTCATCGTGGACAGGCGGGCGTCCAGGTGTCGGCGCCGAAGGACCCCCAGCCTACGGCGGGGTTCAGCTGGCCCAGGGCTCCATTGGTGACCGGTCGTCCCACATCGCCAGCCAGCGGTCCCTCAACCGGCGGTAGGCGGCTTCTTGGAGCTGGTCGAGTTCGGCTCCCCCGAGGCTGCTGCGGGCCCGCTCGAACGCGTCAGACAGAACGGCAACCTCAAGATGGTTGTCAAGGTCGAGCAGGCCGTGGATACGGGCGACGAGTTCGAGGGCGGTGTCGACATCGATCCCGCTCCCGGTCTCCTCAAGCGAGCGGGCCAGGTCCTCGTCGACGCCAACCCGGTAGCCCGCCTCGATCACCACGCGTCGTAGCTCCTCAAGGAGGTCAGTCAACACGCCGAGCGTCGACGCGGCGATCGTGACCAGCGTGACGGGTTCGTGGTCGTGACCCTGGTCCGGGCCACGGAACTGGATCCGCTCACCACCGTTGATCGCTGAACGGACCGCGGCCAAGGCATCGCTGCCGAGACCCCCGATCAAGCGATCGGCGGCGTCGAGGCGTCGCAGCGCCCGGACGAGTTGGTCGACGACGTGGACGAGCTGCCCGTCGAAGTCAGGAACGACGAGGTGAAGGTCATCGTGACGGTCGGTCACGGGAGCGAACCCCCTGGTGAGAGTCGAGGAGTCGAGCCCGAGCGGGCTGAGCAAACCGTTGACCGTTTACGGTCAACGGTTTGTGTCGAGGTACTGGCGGATCGCGGTCCGTACTGCCTCGCTCTTGGAGACACCGGTGCGTTGGCACACGGCGTCGAGTTCATCGAGGAGCTGGTTGTCGATGTGGAACGTCGCCCGCCGGTACCGGTCATCCCACTTCTCCCCCGCCGGCGATCGGCGGCGGGTTGGTGCTGGTTCGTGAGCGCTGGCCGGCGACGGCTCTGGTGCAGGTTGTGGTCGTTGGCGGGCTGCGACGGCAGCGAGCCGATCCTGGAGCGGGTTGCCCGTCGCGCTCATGCCACTGCCCCACGGAGGCTGAGATCATCGGCCACCTCGTCGACGACGGCGACGTACGACAACGGCGGGGTGAGATCCCCGAAGCTGCGGGCGACCGCTTCGGACAGTGGGACGGTGCCGTTCATCACCGGGATCCCCTGGTCGCGACACATCGTGCGGATCGTCTGACCCGCCGATGTCGACATACGGACCCGGACCGCTACCACCTTCCAGACTCCCCCGGCCTGCTCGATCAGGTCGACCGTGTCGCCGAGCTGGTCGACTTCGATCGCCGTTGGCGCCAGCGGCACCAGACACAAGTCCGCGACTCCGGCGATCGCCGTGATCGCCGCCGTGTCATTCGGCGCCGAGTCGATCACCATGACGTCGTAGACGTCACGAACCCCAGCGAGCAGCGCACCCACGTCGTGGGCATTGCACGCCACAGTGTCAAGGTCCGGCACGGTTGCCAGCCAACGACTGGCCGAGCCATTCGGGTCGGTGTCGACGAGGCCGACCCGCCAACCCCGTCGAGCAAGGCCGAGGGCGAGTCCGATGGCCGTGGTCGTCTTGCCGGCACCGCCCTTCTTGTTGAGCAGAGCGAGAACCTTCACAAGGCATACCGTAAACGGTCTACGGCACACCGTCAACGTGTGACCGTACACCGATTACATCACTCGTTGAACGGCCAATGGCCTTCAACTAACTACGGCCCCCGCACGGAGGGATACCGTTTACGGTTTACCGCATACATGACGGCTGTTTCAGGAGCGCCGGGGCCGCTATGGGCAGACCAGCCCACGAATCTTGTCCAGCACTTCGTCGGCACCGCTGCCCGCTTCGCGCAGCTTGACGTCGTACGCGTCACCTGGCGTCAGGGCTGCCTCAATGATCGCCCCTGCGGGGGAGGTGATCAAGAAGACTCGAACCATCTGGTTCTGGCGGTCGGGAAGCTCATCCGGAAAGTGGCCGAGCCCCCGGCCCCTGAGCTCCCTTGAGATGTTGGTGCGGACTTGCGATCCAAGCCGTTCCGCGCCGTACGCGTCGCGAATCTGCCACGCAGCCAACGTCAACACCCCGCCGCTCGCGCCGACGGCCTCCCTCAGGTCATCAAGGCTCTCGAACTCATCTCCATACTCGTCCACAACTCTTGCTCCTTGTTTGCTGGGTTGTCGAATGTCTGATTTAATTTAGTGCACGTCCCCACTACTGTCAACATAAATGCCGAACAGGTCCCTCTAACAGGTCGGATGCTTGTGAGTCGCCTCGCCGAGCGGGCCCGCGCTCAACGAGGCCTGCGCCTCGGGCGGCGATAGCCCGATTGCGAACCTGGCGGTGCCGAAGTGAGGCTCCGCCGGCATCCAGGGGCGCCGAGTGTGCTCGATACTCCTCGCCAGGATGCCGGGGTCAGCCCCGAGCAACGCCCTGAGGCGCATCCGTCACCGGACGTCGCGGGGAGGTGTTTGCCGTAGACCGTTTACGGTCCACGCTCTGAGCGCGCAGAAGTCAGGTTTCCGTTGGGTCAGACAAACGAGTGCCCAGCGGGGGAGATGGGGACACGAAACCCCAGCTCATGGGCGGTGTCCGGGGTTGCTCCGCATGTCGGATCGGGAAGTCTGACCCCACAGAATCCGCGTTCACGGTCACACCCCCGATCTACGGTGTCGACATGGACACCTCGGCGGCCATGGATGCTGCTGAGACCGCCGCCGAGGCGGTCCGCGCCCTCAACCACCACACCCTTGACCCCACCGGCGTCGACGTCGCCGCCGTCTACGCCTGTCTCGGCTCGCTCAACCGGCTGTGTCGCGGGCTCGATCAGGGTCTCGACCAGCTCGGTCGGGCCATCGACCGCCGCCGCCGGCTCGATGTGCTCGCCCACGACACCGACGGGGAGGGCAACGTCGTTGACGACAGCGTCGACCAGCTCCTCGCCGCCCTCGACACCGCCCGCCGACTGGCGCTCGAGGCGTCGGCGGCGATCGACCGGGCCCACCAGTCCGCCGGCCATCTCATCGACCGGGACTCGGCTCCGGTGGGGGAGTAGGGCGACGGTGATCCTGGTGACGGATCAGCTGACGGGCGTCGAATCAGCTCCCGAGGAGTTGGAGCCTGTTCGGCGGCGGGTGCTCAACGACAAGCCCCGCCCCCGGGTGCTGGTGCTCGGCGATGTCCCTGACGGGGTGTGGGAGGCGGTCGAGGAGCTCGCCCCGACTTCCTGCCACATCGCGAAGGACCTCAACATGGTCGCTCAGACGGCGCGTTGGGCCGATTGGGATGCCGTGATCATCGGCCCGACGATGAGGCGCGTCGATTTCTCATCGCTGTACCG
>JBKEBV010000203.1:0-5793 GCA_047973315.1 Propioniciclava sp. | reverse complement strand
AGCATCAGTTCATGAAACGCCGTCATGGCATCTGGGAACAGACGGCGCCCACAGTGTGGCCGCCCCCGCATACCTACGCCGACGTGCGCCGCAGTGTTCGGCGCGGGCTGCCCGGGGCTCGTTGGTCACGGCTGCCCATGTGGCGCTACGCAGTGACCTGGGTGAAGCCCTCCTGACACTCTGGGGCGAACCATTCAGCCCACGCGAACGCGCGCACCCTGGATCTCCACGACTTCGCCGCCGTGCAGTTGGCGACCGCGGCGGGTCTCGACCTCACCGTCGACCTGGACCATGCCGTCGGCCAGCATCAGACGAGCCTGAGCGCCGGATTCGGCCAGGTTGGCGTACTTGAGGAACTGGCCCAACCGAATCGTGCCGCCGACCTCAATCGTCTCCATGGCCCTCATCTCACCACAGCGTCCCTGGGAACCGATGCGTCGCTCGCGGAGACGACGGTGAGGTGGGGAGAATGTCTGTCGGACGACGCCTCCACGAGCGACGGGTGCGATGGTCGGAACTGAGTGCGGCGATCCGCTCGCGCAGGCCCGGGTCGAGGGTGGCGGCGTCGAGGATGCAGTCGGGGCGTTCCATCCCTGTCACCCTCACCCACCCGGACGGACGCGTGCAACCGGGCGCTTCACTGGCCTGTGGGTGCCGGGAGCCGTTGCTCGAGGTATCCGGCGAGCCAGCTCGCGCCTGCCCCGGCCAGGAGCATGACGACCGCGCCCACCGCCTGCCTCGGGGGCAGCTCGGTGGCGAAGCCCTGCAGCAGTGGATTGCACCATTCAAACACCCACGACGGCGGCCACCAGGCCGCGATCCCACGGGCCAACGGGGGTAGCCCGGCCACCGGCATGAAACCGCCGCCGGCGAAGTAGGTTCCCAGTGCCAGCAGGATGACCGGCGCCTGGACGGCGCTCGGTGTCCGCAGCCGGGTGGCGATCAGTGCACCGAGGCCGGCGCTGGCCGCCATCGCCGGTACCAGCACCAACGCCGTCATCGCGAGGGAGCCGAGCCCGGCCCGGAAGCCGAAGGCCCAGGCCATCACCGCGGTCGGGAGCGCGGTGACGCCGGCCCACAGCATCCCCGACGCGCTTGCGCCGGCCATGGCGATCGGTACCCCCAGCGGGGTGAGTGCGATCTCCCGTGTCGTCCGTCCGGCCGGTTCGCTGACCACCAGATTGGCGGTGATGAGGCAGGACCCGAGCAGCAGGGCGAGGATGATCGCGCTGCCTCCCATGAAGGCGGCCCGGGGCACGCTCCGCGGGCCGTCCGGTCGGACCTGAGCCTGGACCTGCTGGTCACCAGCGGCCACATCGTGAGCGTTGGCCGCGGCGATGATCCGCAACCGGACGTTCTTCATGGCATCGGAGTTGATGTTGTAGGTGCGCATGGCCACCTCCGGACCGCCGTCGGGGGTCTCGGTGAGGGTCAGGGCTACCTGGAGGTTGCCGTCCTCGACGAGGCCCCGGGCCTCGGTGGCGGACATCTCGATGAGGTCGAAGTACGGCCCTTGGGTTCCCTGGATCTCAGCGAGGTCGGCCACCACCTGCGCAGAGGCGACGCTGTCGGCCTCCTCGGTCAGCGCGGCCGGCCAGGCGTCGGCACTGCCGAACATGATGCTCGCCAGACCGAGGGCGACCACCGGGACGGCGATCGTCTGCACGATGAGGTCCGGACGGCGGACGCCCAGACGGAGGTTGCGCGCCAGTACAGTGAACAGGGCGACGATGGTGGGCATGATGGTCCGATCTACTGGCCGTGGGTGATCAGCTGGGCGCGGCGGGTCAGGAGCAGGCTCGCCGCGGCGGCAAGGACGACGGTGAGTCCGACGGTCCACCCGAAGGCGGCCATCGATCCCGGCGGTGCTGCCAGACCGGCCAGCTCGAAGCGTGCTGCGTCGATCACCCCCGACAGCGGAATCCAGGCGGTCGCGCGCCAGAGGATCTCGATGGCGCCGCCCTGGGCGAAGCCCCGCAGGTAGGACTCGTAGCCGCACACCAGGAAGTGGGCGACGGCAATGAGGACCGCCAGCGGCACCAGCGGCAGACTTCGCCGGAGCAGGGTACCGAGCGTCAGACCCCATCCGACGCCGTAACTCCAGCTGACCACCAGCGCGGCGAGGCCGACCGGTCCGATCCGGGTCAGATCGATGCCGAGGGTCAGTCCGACGGCGAGAACGGCCGCGCTCAGCGTCACCACCGAGGTGAGGGTGATCGCGGCCCAGGTGCCGGCGACGAATGCGGGTGCCCCGGAGGGAGAGAGGACCAGGGCGGTGATCGTCCGACCCTCGAACTCCCGGGCCACGCTCGTGCCCGCGCCGACGATCCCCGCGTAGAGGGCAGCGAAGATGAGCAGGGCCGTGCCGAGATAGTCGCGGATCCCGATGTCATGGTCGAGGACGGTGCTCTCGGTGACGGCGAGGTGCCCTGACGGGTCGGTGTGGGCATGTTCGAAGGCCCGGACCGCGGCCTCGAGTCGGAGGTGTTGGTTCTTCACGCCGTCGGCGTTGATGCTCACCACCCTCACCTCGACCGGGGCGGGTCGACCTGCCGAGACCGCTGCGCCGAACCCGTCGGGGATCGTGACCAGCGCGCCGACCGATCCGTCGGCGTACCAGGCGCGCGCCTGGTCGGGGTCGGTCGTCCGGATCTCATAGAGGGGTCCGTCGGCGTTGCGGAGGCCCCGCATCGTGTCGACGAATGCCACCGCCTCCGGGGAGGTGTCCTCGAGGGCGACCGCCACCGGGGCGGTGGTGGAGACACTGACGACAACGGCGTACAACGCGGTGAAGGCCACCGGGACGATGACCGCCACCACCGCGAACAGAGGGGCGCGGAGGGTGCTGCGCAGGTTCTTGGCCGCGAAGGCGGCTATCGGGGTCAGCATCGGATCAGTCCCGCAGTGCGCGGCCGGTGTGGAACAGGAAGACCTCTTGCAGGCTGGCCCGCGGAGGTGGCGCCACCCGATCGGTCTCGGGCAGCGCGGCCACGAGTTCAGGAACCGTGCCGGCGGCGACGACGTGGCCGCGGTCGATGATGACGACGCGGTCGGCCAGGGCGTCGGCCTCCTCCATGTAATTCGTCGTGAGGAGGACGGCTCCGCCATCGGCCGCCGTGGCCCGGATCCGGTCCCAGATAGCCTCGCGGGAGTGCACGTCCACCCCGAGCGTCGGCTCGTCGAGGATGAGTAGCTCGGGGCGCATCATCAGCGCCCGGGCGAGGGTGAGACGGCGCTGCATCCCGCCGGAGTAGGTGCCAGCGCGGTCCTCGGCGCGATCGGTGAGCTGAACCAGCGCGAGCGCTTCGGTGACGCGGCTGGCGATGTTCCGGCGTGGGATGCCGTAGTACCCGGCGTGGAAGGCGAGGTTCTCCCGGCCGGTCAGCTCGGGGTAGATCGCGGTCTCCTGGGGGACGAGCGCGAGCCGGGAGAGCACCCATCGGCGTTCGGCCCGCGGGTCTGCGCCGACGGCGGCCACCTCGCCGGCGGTGGGGCGGAGCAGGCCGGTGAGCAGATTGACCAGGGTGGTCTTGCCCGAGCCGTTGGGGCCGAGGAGGCACACGATCTCGCCCGGATACACCTGCAGGCTGATGTCGTCGAGAGCCAGGAACGCTGCCTGGCGACGTCGGGGGAAGGAGACGCTGACGTGGCGGATATCGGCACTCGGCGGTGGAGCGGCGCGGTCGGTCATACCTCGACAATGGCCGGAGTCCCTGCCAGTATTCAACCACGTTGAATAAATCCGAGGAGATGCGATGGCAACCAACCGGAGCCGGGGTCGGCCCGCCGGGGGATCGGACGCGCGTCAGCGGCTGCTGGACGCCGCGCAGCACGCCTTCACCAAGGACGGCTATGAGGGGGCCACGCTGCGGTCGATCGCGCGGCGGGCAGGGACCGACGTCGCGCTGATCGGCTACCACTTCGGGTCGAAGGTGGGCCTCTTCGTTGCGGCGATGGCGTTGACGGTCGCTCCGTCTGAAGTGTTGGCGCAGACGGTCGCCGGTGCCGAGGATGATCTGGCGGATCGGCTGCTGGCCGCAGTGTTGAAATCCTGGGAGGATCCGCAGCGGGGTCCGGCGATGCGCGCATTCGTCGTGGCGGCCCTGGCTCATCCGGACGTGTTGCGCGCGTTCCGGGAATACATCGAACGCGAGGTGATGCAGCGCGCCTCGGCGGCCTTCAGTGGGCCCGAGGCCCCCCAGCGCGCGGTGGCCGTGATCACGGTGGTCGTCGGCGTGATCTTCAGCCGGTACATCCTGGAACTCGGCCCGGTCGCGGCCCTGCCGCCGCGCGGGATTCACACCGCACTGGCGCCTGCGCTCCGGGCGGCGACGCATCCGCCTCGGCCGCGTCGACGGCATCACTGAGGGGTCGCGCTGCGACCGTGGCCGAGTGGCTGACCACTCGGATCGGGCCGGCCGCTGCGCACAGCTTCTCGTCCCGGCCGGTGACCCAGGGTGTATCACCACGAGGCCGCCCGTCTCCTCTGGGGCAGGCCGCACCGGACAGCGCGGGAGGGTCTCGCAGGCGGCCTCCATCGGAAGGTGGACCATCATGAGCAATGACTTCATCCTCAGGTACGAGCCCCCAGAACACGAAGGCAGGAACGTCCCTTCCACCGGGAAGCAGACCCCCACGAAGGGCCGCGGATCCCGCCCGTTGACGCCCCGCGAGGTCGCCGAGCAGCTGCCCGAGCGTCCGGCCCTGAATCCCGTGGCTGATCCCGCGATCGATCTCGATCTCAACGTGAGCGCGCTGGGGGAGCCGGAGTTCTCGATCGAGCGGCAGTCGCTGCCGGGAGGCTACCTCGCCGGACGTCCGACCGGTGAGTTGCGCGAGGCTGTCCCCTGGCGGCTGCAGCTCAGACTCACGAACGCCGCTGTGGGCATTCACGCGTTCCCACCGCGGGCGCAGGTGGTGGAGGTCAAGCCTGAGTTGGGCATCGGGGAGGCGCAGGAGCACAGGTTCGAGTTCCCCGGCAAGCTCCCCGACCACCTGCCGCTGCGGACCACCCCGGCCACGTTGCCCCCGGAACTGCGCCGGGCGCGACGCTCGCTCGTCGATCCCGGCGGCAAGGGGTTGGGTGAGGACGTCCACGAGGCGACGACTGTCTTCTCCCCGGATGATCGCTACCTCTTCAATGACACCGCCGACCCGTGGTGCACCGTCGGCCGGGTGGAGACCCCCGGCGGCTGGGCGTCGGGAACCATGGTCGGTCCCCGCCATCTGCTCACCTGCAGCCATGTGATGCAGTGGAACTCCGACGGCACGGTCGGCTGGGTGCGGTTCACGCCGAGCTATTTCGACGGGAGCGCCCCCTTCGGTGTGGCCTGGGGCACCCGGGTCTACTGGGAGGGAGTCAAGGTCTACGGGCCCAGCATCAATCGCAACGAGGGTCAGCACGACTACGTCTGCGTTGTCCTGGACCGCACCATCGGTGATTTGACCGGATGGATGGGATCCAGGAGTTGGTCCGACGACTGGGACGGGTTGTCAGTGTGGCGCCACATCGGATACCCGAGTGACCTGGCCAACATGGAGCGCCCCTCCTACCAGAGCGGCATCTCGCTCGACGGGTCGTTCTGGGACCGCGAGGTGCACACCCGCATCTTTCACCGGGGCGATGTCTGGCCCGGTCAGTCGGGTGGGCCGTTCTTTGCGTGGTGGTCGGGGGAGGACTTCCCGCGGGTGGTGGCGGATCAGTCCGGGCAGAACAGTGACGAGAACAGCGCCTCCGGCGGTGCGCACATGGTCAACTGCATCATCCGGGCCCGCAACGATCATCCCTGAGGG
>JBKEBV010000184.1:0-31445 GCA_047973315.1 Propioniciclava sp. | reverse complement strand
TGACGCTCGACATCGTCCAACGGGAGCGTCCTGATGCAGTCGTGGTCGCCATCGGAGGCGAGCCGAAGGGGATCGACGTACCCGGCAACGATAGTGCGAACGTGGTCACTTCGCACGACTTCTTGGAGATGCTCAATGGGCACGCACCTGACAAGCGCAGCCTGCTGGACAAGGTGTTGTGGCGCGGGGGATCGCTGTTCCTTCGCTTCTACTACACACCCGGCTTTGCTCGTGCGGTGACCAAGCGGAGCCCCTGGCCTCTGGGCAACCCGCTGGCCATCATCGGGGGCGGTTTGCCGGGCTGTGAACTCGGTCACCTCGCCATGGAGAGCGGCCGCAAGACTGCCATCATCGAGTCCGGGCGCTAAGTGGGTCACGACGTGGGTGGGAGCGACCGCTTCCACGTGGTGGGCGCCTTCAAGACGGCTCCCAACGTGACGATGTTCACCGACACCGAGATCACGCGCATCACGCCCGAGGGCGTCGAAGCCATTCACCACACCGCCGAGGGTGATCAGTCGGTCACCGTTCCGGCGAAGACGGTGGCCGTGACGCTCGGCTTCCAGCCGAACCGGTCGCTGTTCGAGCAGCTTGAGGCAACCGGGATCGAGGCTTATGAGGCTGGCGATTGCGGTGATCCGGGTCGCATCGCCGATGCGACCAAGGCTGGCTACCAAGCCGCGGTCAAGATCTGAGGGCCACTGATGGATGAAACGGTCTATGCCGAAACCACCGAGGAACACATCAGCACGTTGGTGTTGAACCAACCACGCAAGAAGAACGCCATCAGCGCACCCATGATGGTGCGGCTCGGGGAACTCCTCCGGGATGCTGACGCAGATGATGAGGTGCGGGTGGTCATCCTGCGTGGGGAAGGGGAGAACTTCTCCAGCGGGGGAGATCTGCGCCAGACGCCTCCAGAGCTCGTCAGCATCGAGAACACCCGCGCCACTCTGCGCCCGTATCTGGAGCTCATCCGTCAGATCCGGCGTATGAGCAAGCCGGTCATCGCCCAGGTCGACGGGTATGCCGTGGGCGGTGCCTTCTCCTTGATGCTTGCCTGCGACCTGGCCTGTGTATCGGACCGTGTGTGCGTGGTTCCCGCGTTCTGCCAGATCGGCATCGTGCCGGAGATGGGATTGGCGAAGTTCCTTCCCCAGCTGGTCGGCGACAAGCTCGCCAAAGAACTCCTGTTCACCAACCGGGTCCTCGACTCTGAGGAACTGCTGGGCTATCGGCTGGTCAATCGGGTACTCCCTGCGGGAGAACTGTCTGCTGGAACCCTCGCTCTCGCTCGAGAGGTCGCCGCGATGCCACCGCTCTCGATTCAGGTGACCAAGAACATGGTGAACGCTGCCTACGACTCAGGCCTGGACGCCACGTTGGAGGCTGAGTCGACGGCTTCGCCGTTCTGTGCCAACACGGCCGCCTTCACGAACCGGCAGGAGTGAGCCGGCGATACCGATGAGCACTCAGATCCCTCCGCTGCCCCGTCCCTCCATGGCCGGGTACGCCAACGTTGCCGAGCCATTCGTCGCTCAGGTGCGGCAGCGTCCCGACAGGGCAGCCATCATCTGTAGTGATCGATCACAGACCTATGCCGAAACAAACACGCGGGTCAACCAGATGTACGCGCTCCTGCGTGATCGAGGTGTGGGCGTCGGGGATCGCGTCGCGTTCCTGCTGCCCAACTGCTCCACCCTGATCGAGATCTATTACGCCATTGCCAAGCTTGGGGCGATTGCTGTGCCCATCAACTTCCGGTCGATCGCCTCCGAACTGCGGTACTACCTCACGACCGTGGAAGCGTCGGTGCTGCTCTTTTCCCAGCAGTTCAGCGACACCGTGGCCGAGGTGAAGGGCAGCCTGCCAGCCCCGGTCGTCCTCTTGTGCATTGACGGTGCCACCGCGTGGGCCGAGGACCTTCGCGGGTTGATAGCGGCCTGTGACGGCGATGAGCCTGAGTTATTCCGGGATCCCGACGCTGTTTCCAGGATCCAGTTCACCGGGGGCAGCACGGGAGCTCCCAAGGCGGCCGAGCGCACCCATCGCGCTGATCTGGTCGAGTTCGAAGGGGTGTACGGCTCCAACTGGCTCTACCAGGATGATGCCAAGGTCGTGCTCATCCAGTGTCCGCTCGAACATCATGGTGGGCACTCGTGGTTCGGGAGTGCGCTCAGCTTGGGAGCGACGTTGGTGTTGTGCACCAGCTTTGACCCGGACACGATCCTCGCTGCAATCCAGCGCTATCGCGTCAGCTACATGATCTTGCTTCCGCCCACGACCTACGTGCGGTTGATGGATCACCCGGATGTCGATGCCTACGACCTCTCATCAGTGCGGCTGGTCCAGAGCTCTGCCGGGGGGACGAGTCCCGAGATCGTCACCGACATCTATCGGCACTTTCCCCATGCCGTCATGAACTACGGCTGGGGCCAAACCGAGACCGGCCTGGGCAGCAGCCTGGTGCTCACCGAAGAGATGGCCCGGGAACGTCATCCGCGCATGGCGAGCGTGGGAAAGCCTATGCCGCTGATCGAACTCAAAGTGGTGGACGAGTCGGGCCAGGAGGTGCCGCCCGGTGTGGTGGGGGAGTGCGTCGCGCGTTCTGACGCGCTCTTGCGCGGGTATTACGGCGCTCCTAAACTCACGGCGGCCGGTTTTACCACCGATGGGTGGTGGCGCACTGGTGATCTGATGACCGCCGACGCTGAAGGATACCTGTACCTCAAGGGGCGCAAGCGTCACCTGATCAAGTCCGGTGGGGAGAACGTCTTCATCGGCGAGGTCGAAAGCGTGCTGTCCGAACATCCAGCGGTGCTGGACATCATGGTGTTCGGCGAAGAGGATCCGTTGCTCGGTGAGGCTGTCGCTGCAGCCGTCGAACTCAAGCCGGGAGCGACCCTCTCCCTCGAGGAACTGCAGGCTTTCAGCCGGGAACGCATGGCCAGCTTCAAGAAGCCTCGCTACCTGACCGTCCTCGACACGCTCGACCGTGACTTCTCGGGCAAGGTGCGGCGCAAGGAGATCATCCGGCGCTGTCACGACGTCCGCTGCCGGGAACTCTCCGAGACCGCCCACCCTGATCTCAGTGACGTCGTGTCGGTCGTCCACGACGATCCGCAGGTGTGGCGGGTGGCGCTGCCCATGGATCCCACCATGGCCGCCACGACGAACGCCTGGTTCGTGCGGGGCAGCGACGGGTGGCTCCTCATTGATCCTGGCGCCGACAACGACGAGGCGCAGGGCACCCTCCGGCGCGCTGCGGAGTCGCTCGGCGTGGAACAGCCAGAGATCCTCCTCACTCATGAACACGGTGATCATTCGGGCCTCGTGCCGCGGTGGCTCGCACCCGACGTCCAGGTGACGCGCGGGGCAGAATCCTTCGCGCCGGAGTCAATCCGGGATCGGTTCATCGCTGCGGGTTTCGATGGGCCGGAGGCGTCGGCGTACGCCGCCATGCGGGCCCGCGCGTGCCCCGCTGAGGTGGCGGCGCTACCCACCCGAGAGGTGGGGGACAGCGAAGCGCTCACGGTGGCGGGGCTGCGCGTGCAGGTTGTCACCACGCCCGGCCATACCGACGGACATGTGTGTTGGTTCTTGCCCGACTCGGGTCTGTTGTTTGCGGGCGACCACGTGCTCTTCGATGTCGTACCAGCCCTGTTCGGGACGAGCAGTGATCCCTTGGCGGACTACTTCGCGTCGTTGGATACGACCATGGAACTCCCGGTCCGACTACTCCTGCCCGGACACGGTGAGCAGCAGTCGGCGGTCGAATCCCAAGCGCGCATGGCGTGGTTGCGCTCCCACCACCACGAACGCCTGGCCGAGCTGGCTGCCGCGGTCAGAGCCCGGCCTGGCGTGAGCGTCGCGGACCTCGCCAGCGCCAGCGTCGCTCCCCGGATGGCGTGGTCTGACGTCCCACCGGGCCAGCGATGGGCCATCGCGAGCACGACGCTCGCCCGGATCGCACACTTGGCCACTCTGCAGACGATCACTCCCACCACTAGCCCAGACGGACTGGTCACCTACCACCACAGCGAACGCTGAGAAAGAGGCAGACATGGACTTCACGATCACCGAGGAACAAGAGCTGCTGCTTGAGAGCTTGCGGGAGGTGATGGCGCGCTCCTGCACCGAGGAGTATATGAAGGAATGCAATGCAGCCCATCGCTATCCCCAAGAGTTCGTCGATGCGCTCAACGAGGCAGGCTTCTCGATGCTCGGAGTACCCGAAGAGCACGGCGGCACTCCGGTCGACACCCTGACGCTGATGCTGGTGGCCGAGGAGGTCTGCAAGCAAGGCGGTCCCCACTTCGTGTTCGGGCAAGCCTTGTCGATTGCGGACATGCTCGAGTTTGGCTCCCCCCAGCAGCAAGCAGAGTGCATGGACGAGATCACGGCCGGTCGGGTTGGCTTCGTTCTGGGATTCACCGAACCCCAGGCGGGCTCGGACTCCAGCGCGATAGCAACCACCTTCACCCGACGTGATGGCAAGGTCTACATCAACGGCCACAAGACCTTCATGAGTAACGCCATGCGCGCCAAGTACATGTTGTGCCTGGCCCGCAATGCCGACGGCGACGCTGAAGAAGGCAAGAAGAATGCCTTCACGATGTGGTGGCTACCCATGGCCTCCAAGGGTGTGACCGTCGAGCCGCTGGAGAAGATCGGCTGGCACATGATGGACACCAGCGAGGTCTCTCTGGACTACGTCGAGTTGGAGTAATCTGACCTCGTTGGCGTCGAGGGAAACGGCTTCATGCAGCTCATGATCAACTTCGAAGTCGAACGGCTTCTCATGGCTGCCAGCTTGCTCGGCATGGCCGAATGCGCCTTTGGTGATGCGGCCCGCTACGCCAACGAGCGGATCCAGTTCGGCAAGACCATCGGCTCCTTCCAACTCACCCAGGAGAAGATCACCTACTCCAAGCTTCGGATCGAAAACATGCGCAGTCTGATCTACCGGACTGCATGGAAGATCGACCAGGGCGAGCCAGTGCAAATCGATTCGGCGCTCGCCAAGCTCTACTGCGCGCAAGAAGCCAACAAGGTCATCGACGATGCAATGCAGATCATGGGCGGCATTGGCTACACCACCGACAGCCGGATTTCACGCCTGTGGTTGGACGCCCGCGTCCAGCGGATCGGCGGAGGAACCGACGAGGTCATGGTGCACATCGCCGGTCGCAGCATCCTCAAGGAATACCAGGAGTGAGGGGAAGTCGCATGAAGGACATCGTCAACGATCTGATCGCCGAACAAGCCCAGGTGGATCTCCTGGTGGCTGACCTCAGCGAGGACCAATGGAACGAACCGTCGGCGAACTGTGCCTGGACCATCAAGGAAGAACTGCAACACATCGGAGAGTTCGACTATGCCGCGGTGCGCATGCTCGGGGGTGGCTACACCTGCGTGAACGAGGTAGCCGATGTGGAGTTCAGCCACGACGAGATCTATACCCCAAAGGCATTGGCCCACCTCAGTGGCGCCGACACGCTCGCCTGGTGGCGAGAGCAGCGCACCCGCATGGATGTGGCCTTCCTCGACACTGATCGGAAGGCGCGGGTGCCGTGGGCTCCAGGGCTGCCGATGTCGGCGAAATCACTGGCCTCTGCGCGGCTCATGGAGCTGTGGGCCCATTCGGTCGACATCGGGGATGCGCTCGGTATGGAGCCGGTGGTGAAGGAACGGATCACCTCCACGCTGTTCCTGTCGTGGCAGGCACGTCCGAACGCATATCGGATCAATGGCCTGGAGCTTCCCGAGACGCCCCTCTATCTCGAGGTCGAGCTGCCATCGGGGCAGCTGTGGGCCAAGGGTGAGCCCGATGCTGAAAACACCATCAAGGGCAGTGCTCGCGATTGGGCCCTGGTAGCCGTCCGGCGCCGGAACTGGATGGACACCGACCTAGACGTGGCCGGGGACGAAGCGCGCCGATTCGCCAGCATCGTTCAGACCTTTGCCGGCGAGGCGTCGTCCGTGGCCCCGGCCAAGAACCCCCGCTGAAAGGAAGACGTCATGCCAGCAAGTACTGAAGTACCCGAGTTCGGACTCCTCTCCGGATACCGGGTGGTGATGATCGGCCAATCCGTCGCTGCACCCTTCGCCGGATCGCTCTTCGCCGAACATGGCGCCGAAGTGATCTGGATCGAGAACCCCAAAGCCATCGACTCTTCCCGCATCGCCCGCCGTTCCGGCGCGTGGCAACAGGATCGCCGCAACATGCGCAGCCTGTCGATGGACTTCGTCAAGGGCCCGGGGCGTGAGGTTTTCGCCGAGCTGATGAAGACGACCGACGTGCTCGTCGAAGCGTCCGTCGGAGGCCGCTTCGCACGGATTGGGTTCTCCGATGAGGTGTTGTGGGAGCTCAACCCGGGGTTGGTCATCGCGCACATCTCGGGCTTCGGCCAGACCGGAGATCCGGCGTATCTCACCCGGGCGAGCTATGACCCGATCGCGCAGGCCTTCGGGTGCGTCATGCGGATGAACGGCCTTCCTGGTCAGCCGTCGGCTCCCGCGATGGTCTTTCCGGCGGACTACGCGGCGGCCATGTTCGCGTTCGGTATGGCAAACGCGGCGCTGCTGAAGAGAGGCCAGACCGGCCGAGGCGAGAGCATCGATATCGCCCAGTTTGAGCTGATGATGCGCATGCAGGCCAACTATCCGACGGACTACTACCGCTACGGCCTTGACTACGTCAAAGAGGGAAACCACAGCCGGATATGCGCCCTCTACGGGACGTACTCGGCCGCCGACGACGAAGAGCTCTACGTTCTTGTTCTAGGGGCGGGCGCAGTTCCGAAGGCCCTCGACGTGTTGGGCCTTGAGTACGGAAGCGAGCTGTTCCCCGAAGGGTCGACCTTCATTCCCGTGGACACCGAAGCCGCCGATGTGGCCGAGGCAGCGTTCGCTCGGTTCCTAGCAGAACACACCGCGGCCGAGGTCGAGGACATCCTGGCAGGCGCGGGAGTGCCGTGCTCTCGGCTGATGGACTACGAGTCTGCCCGAACGCACCCGCAATACGTGGCCCGCGGGGTGATCAGCGAATGGACCGCGGCGGACGGCGAGACGCCGATCCCCGGCGTCAAAGTCGTCCCCGAGGTGGCCGGTTTCCCCGGCCAGGTGTGGCGGGGAGCGCCCACAGTGGGCATGGACAACGCAGCCCTGCTGGCCGAACTCGGGATCCCCGAGGAAACCCGTGACGCCATGGCAGCTGCTGGTCAACTCACCGCCCGGGAGTACTTCGAAACCACGGGCTAGCGAGCTGCCCGGCCGGATTACACACGACTTCACCGCAACGACGTAAAGGAGGGGCTCATGAGCCCGGTGTCATCAGAGAAGTTCGGAAATCTGCAAAACCTCAAAGTCATCAATGCAGCATCGGTCATTGCCGGTCCCTACATCTGCCAGCTCTTCGCCGAGCAGGGGGCGGACGTGATCCAGCTGGAGAGTTCGCTGGTGAAAGACATGTACCGGCTGTGGCCACAGGCATGGTCCATGGACCGTCGCAATCAGCGTTCCATGACGCTCAACATTCCTACCCCTGAGGGTCAGGAAGTGCTCTTCTCGCTGCTGAAGGACACCGACGTGCTCGTCGAGTCGGGCAAGGGGGGCACCTGGGAGAAGTGGGGCCTGACCGATGAGGTGCTGTGGGGCGTCAAGCCCGACCTGGTCATTGTGCATGTGTCGGGCTTCGGCCAGACCGGCGATCCGGCCTACCTCCAGCGCGCCTCTTTCGACTCGATTGGCCAGGCATTCAGTGGGTTCATGTCGATCAATGGTTTCCCCGATCCGCTGCCGCCTTACGTGACCAAGCCCTACACCGGGGATTTCATCACTGGCCTCAGCGGAGCCTGGGCCACGCTGGCGGCCGTCATCAGGGCGCGGGAGACCGGTCAGGGGGAGAGCATCGACGTCGCTCAGTTTGAGTCGGTGGTCCGTTTGCAGTCGTCCTACCTGACCGACGGAATCAACAAGGGCAAGCAGGCGCCCCGGATGGGCAACGACGACACCTTGGGCGCCTGCAAGGGCACCCAGCAATGTCAGGACGGATGGATCTTCATTGCTGTGGGCGGTGCTAAGGCCGTGCGCAACATGATCGATTTCTTCGGGTTGGGTGACGATCCTGACTTCGAGGGTGTCATCCAGTCCATTACCCGCGACTTCCCAGAACGCGCCCGCAAGTTCGTCGACAAGCTCGACACCTTCTGTCTGGAGCACACCGTGGCCGAGGTCGAAGCGACCTTCGCGCCCATGGGGGTCGCGCTGAGCCCGATCATGACCTACCAGATGATGAAGGAAAACTCTCATTATCAGCAGCGAGGCGTCTTCGAAACCTGGGAGGACATTCAAACCGGCGACGAGATGGTGGGTGTTGCCCCAGTCCCCAGGTTCAAGAACAATCCCAGCCGCACCGTTCGCGGTGGGGCTCCTTACGACTATGACACGCGCGCTGTGCTGAGCGAACACGGGTACAGCGACGAGCAGATCGACCATCTGTACGAACTCGGAATCCTGAACAACGGCGCTTCGTAGCGCCCGCTCAAGAAAGGTCAGAAGGAACATGACATCGACTGTCCAGCCGGGCGCTGCCCCGCTGGCTCCCAAGACACGTTTGGGTTCGAACTATGCGTGGCTCATTGTGGTCGCTGCGGTTGGCTTCTACGCCATCCCCGTCGGTCTGGTGGGCAACACGTCCGGCATCTTCCTCAAGCCCGTCATGGACGACATGGGCTGGGATCGCACCACGGCCTCGCTGTACATGACGTTGCAGCCCTGGGTGGCCGCGTTGGTGACGCCGTTTGCCGGTCGGATTTTTGACCGCTTCAATCCCCGATGGGTGCTGACGGCGGCCGTCGCCGCCTACGGTCTGGCGACGATCTGGACTGCCTACGCCACGAGCCCCTGGGTGTGGCACCTCTATGGCGTCATTTACGGCATTGCAGCGGCCTTCTTCATGTTCTTGGCCACGCCGTTGCTTGTCAACGCCTGGTTCAAGTACCGGGCCGGATTCGCCATCGGTTTGGCGGGCGGCATTCTCAGCTTGATCTCGGCGTTTGCGAGCCCGTGGGCACAGGCCATGATCACCGCAGACGGCTGGCGTCACGCCCGACTCGTGCTGGGCATCGTCGTCACGGTCGTGCCGACCATCCTTACAGCGCTGTTTGTGCGTGCAAATCCCGCCAGCATGGGTGTTCTGCCCTACGGTTCAGACACAGCCAAGGAAGGGGATGTCTCCGGCTCCGAGGTCATGAATGAGGGAGCGACCCTGGCGCAGGCACGCACGACGCCGGCGTTCTACCTGCTGATTCTGGTCGCCGGGTTCTTCGTGCTGTGCGCTTCGTTCTTCCAGCAGATTCCCACCTGGGCGGCCAATGGTGCCCTGGGTGCCGCTGCAGGCGCGGTGGCAGTCTCGATCATCATGGTCGGTTCGGTCATCGGCAAGTTCCTGCTCGGCTGGATGAGCGACCAGTTCGGTGGCCTGGTGACCGGCGTCTTCGCGGGCGTCTGCGGGGCAGGCGGCGTAGCGTTGGCGTTCTTCGCCGGCGGGAACTCAGTCGTCTTCTACATCGGCATGGGGTTGTACGGCATCGGCTTTGCGGCACTCACCGTCGTTTCGCCGATGATCACCCGTGAAGGATTTGGCGTGGCCCACTACGGCGACATCTACAAGTGGGTCTCCACCGGTATATTCGTGTTCTCTGGTGCGGCGGCGCTGATCTACGCGCGGATCTACGACCTCACGGGAACCCTCGATCCGGGTTTCATCATGGTGATCGTGATGTACATCCTCATCGCACTTCTTGTCCCCTACATCGTCAAGGCCGCACCTCGGGTGTGGAAGCCCAAGGCGTAGGCGTCTGTGGTTGGCCCCGGCGGCCCCGGGGTCAACCTGCGACTTTCACGAGGAGTGACTTTCATGTACACGTCCAGATTGGTCAAGTACTGGGCCTGGCTGGTGGTGATTGGGTGCGTCGGGTTCTACTCGATCCCGGTGGGGATGATCGGCAACACCGCAGGTCTCTACGTGGCACCGGTCATGGACACTTTCGGGTGGGACCAGACCAACACCACGATGTATCGAACGATCCAGCCGATTGTTGCGGCCATCTGTACCCCGATCGCAGGCCGACTGCTGGCCAAGTACAGCGCACGGTGGATTCTCACCGCAACGTCGCTGGCCTTTGGCCTTGCGTCAGTAGGGACTGCGTTTGCCACCGAGCTGTGGCAATGGAACCTGTACGGTGTCATCTACGGCGTCTGTTCAGGTTTCTTTATGTACTTGGCCGCGCCGGTGCTGGTGAATCGATGGTTCCGAAAGAGCGCCGGCCTGGCTCTCGGAATCACCGCCGCTACCCTGAGCGTCCTGACTGCGATCGTGGCACCGGTGGCTCAAGGCCTCATTGACTCAGTGGGGTGGCAGCAATCCCGTGTCATCATCTTCGGGATCGCCACCGTCGCTTCGGTCGCGATCACCGTGATTTTCGTGCGAGACAATCCACAGCAGGTCGGTGCGGAGCCGTACGGCGCCGGTGAGGTGAGCACTGCAGAAGATACACCTGCCGTCGTGACCGCCGATCAAGGGGCTACCCGGACGCAAGCGCTACGGAGCCCGGGCCTGTACCTGGTGATTCTGATTGCCTGCATCATCGTGATGACTGCAGCTTTCGGCCAGCAGATCCCGGCCTACACCGCGAGAAGTCCACTGGGTGCTGGCACGGGTGCGGTCGCTGTCTCGGTCATCATGATCGGTGGCACGGTTGGGAAACTGCTGCTGGGGTGGTTGGCCGACTACGTGGGCATCAAGCCCACGGCCGTCGGATCATTGCTGACCGGTGCCGTCGGCATCTTCGTGGGAATGATCGCGACCAGCCCGCTGGTCTTCTACGTCGGAATGATCGCCTTCGGCTTCGGCTACGCGGGCCTGACCGTGATCGTGCCACTCCTTGTCCGCAGCGCCTTCGGTAGCCGGACCTACCCGGAGATCTTCTCCTGGGTTTCGATGGGCATCTTCATTTCCACATCGGTTTCATTCCTGATCTACGGGCGGATCTACGACCTCACCGGGTCCTACACGGGTGGCTTCATTTTCGTGATCGTTATGTACGTGATTGGGGCCGCCTTGGTGGTTCCAGCCGTAAACCTGTCCCGCAAGGCGTGGGTTGGAAAGACAGAAGGCACTAGTTCTGAGGTAGGGGTTTGATGAAGGTAATTGCTTGTTTCAAAGTGGTCCATGACGAGCGTGACCTCGTCACCGGCGCCGACGGAACCGTCTCGTTGGATCGCGCTGGTCTGCGGGTCGGCGACTATGACCTGAATGCGATCGAGGCGGGAGTTCAGCTGAAGACTGCTGAGGGTGAACTGGTCGGCCTGACAGTCGGTGGTCCCGAGGTGACGGACTCAAAGGTCCGCAAGAGCGTTCTGGCACGTGGTCTGGACGCCTTGACGGTGGTGCACGATCCGAGCCTCGCCGATGCCGATGCCGATGCAACTGCCGTCGTGGTCGCGGCGGCCGTCAAGAGCGTCGGGGACTGTGATGTGGTCATCTGTGGTGAGGGCTCTGCGGATCGATACGCCCAACAGGTGGGGGCGCAGGTGGCGGCCCGGCTCGAGCTGCCGTACGTCAACGCGGTGAGCCGGTTGGAGCTGTCCGACGCTGGGCTCACGCTTGAGCGGACGTTGGAGAACGAGGTTGAGACGCTGGCGGTCTCGCTGCCCGTGGTGATTTCAGTGGCCGCGGACTCGAACAGTCCACGCATCCCGACCATGAAGGACATTCTCGGCGCGGGCAAGAAATCCACGACTGAACTCAGTTTGGATGATGTCGGTGTCGAGCTCCCTGCCGCGACCGTCACCGTTGGCCCGGAGAAGGTGCCCGCAATGGGCGACCGGGAACAGAAGGTGTTCGAGACCGGACAGACGGCAGAGTTCTTCGGCGCGCTGCGTCAACTGATCGGAAAGGACGCGAAATGAAGGCGAAGAAGGCCGTTATTTTTGGCGAGAATGTCGGGGCCTACCCCGAGCTGTGCGCAGGCGCTGCTGCCCTAGCCGACGATGTGGTGGCGCTCGTGGTTGGTTCGGTTGAGGACGCTCAGAGGGTTGCCGAGCTGGGGGTGGCTGTGCGGCATCTGCCCAGGTCCGCAGATGATGTGCTCGATGATTACTGGCCAGCGCTGTGCTTGCAGGTCGAAGAGCTCGAGCCACAGCTGGTGTTGCTGCGGTCAACGATTCGCGTGCGGGCGCTCGCGGGACGGCTGGCAGTGGCGACGGGCTTGCCGGTGGCCAGCGATGTGGCCGCGCTCGCAGCCGGGGACGAGGAGATTGACTTCCGTGTGGTGCGCTACGGCGGCGCAACGGAACAGGAGTGCTCTGCCCCGGCCGTGATCTCTTTGGTGGGGCCGGGGCTGTTCGCGCCTGCGGCCCCCGCAGCAGGAGGCGCCGTCACCGTGGTTGATGCAGAAGTTCAGCCGGGTGCTGTCAGGCTGGTCTCTCGGGCTCCGCGGGCCGAGGAGTCGGTTGACTTGACGGCCGCCGATGTCGTCGTCGGGGTCGGTCGGGGCATCGGGTCGGAGGAGAATGTTGCCATCGCTGCTGCCGCAGCCGCTTCCATCGGGGCTGAGCTGGCTTGCAGCCGTCCGGTGGCCGAAGGTCTTGGCTGGGTTGCCAAGAGTCGGTACCTGGGGGTGTCTGGAGCCGTCATCCAACCCCAAGTGTACCTGGCGCTAGGAATTTCTGGGCAGGTCCAACACATGGTGGGAGTCAAGAGCGCTAGGTCAATTGTTGCGGTGAACAAGGACCCGAAGGCACCCATCTTCGCGCAGTGTGACCTCGGGTTGGTGGCGGACATCGACACTGTGCTGCCCGCGCTTACGGATGCCCTCGGCTGATCCAAGTGGCGATCCCGGCCGCGTGGGGGCCGCCGCCGGACGCCAATGAAACGTGGAACGCATGAGAGCTCCCGGCATCTGCCGGGGGCCCTCGTGCGTTCTTGGCCTTGATCCGTAGATGGGTGGAGGGTTGATGGGTGTTGTCTGGCGGGGAAACGTTGAAGTGCCGTGTGGGGGCGGAGGAATCGGGAGGTGCTGAAGTCCGTGATCGTTCCGCACCCAGAAGGCACGGGAAGCGAATTGCCCCATTCTTGCTCCAAGGCGCAGCCGCTCTTCGACGATGAGCGCCTCGTGCGTGGCACACCGTCTTCGGGGACGTGATCGTCGGGGCAGGCCGGTGCCGCAGTCGGTGGTCAGCGTGCGTCAGCCCGGGCGAGCAGATACTCCGCAGAAGCCAGCAGTGCGTCTTTCGACCGGATGTAGCTGAAGCCCATCAGCGCGGGTCCGTCGCCGCCGTCGACCTCACCGTTGACCCCGAGGTTGGCCGCGATCATCCGCATCGGCGGGTGGAATCGGGCCATCACGTGGATCAGCCACGCCGGGGCGACCCGGGCATGGATCCGCTGGTGCGGATAGGCATCGGCCACGGCCCGAGCCATGGCCGGTAGCGCCATTGCGCCAGCGTTCGCGGGGAAACGTTGCCCGATGGTCTCCGGGGTGGTGATGGCACCGACGTGCATGCGGGCCACGTCACGGACGTCGACGACGGGCATGCTGAGGCGGGGCAGGAACGGCTCGCGTCCGGACAGCACCTGCTCCACGTAGCCCAGCGAAGTTCCGTAATGCTCATCCATCGGCGGCCCGAACACCGCTCCCGGGTTGATGACGGTCATCGACAGGCCCGGATGAGCGTCGACGAAGTCCCAGGCGGCCCGTTCGGCGAGCGTCTTGGAGGCCTCGTAGGCGCTGGTCGCCGGACCGTCCGGGTCGGTCCAGTCGTCTCGGGTCCGGGGCTGGGACAGATCGGCCTCGGCCGGCTTGTAGATGGCTGCACAGCTGGAGGTGAGGATCACCCGGGTCACCCCGGCATCGTGGGCGGCACCCAGCGCGCGCAGCGTTCCCTCGACCGCCGGAGAGATGAGATCGGTGCGATCGGCGGGATCGGTGGCCGGGAAAGGGGAGGCGGTGTGGATCAGCACGTCGACACCGATCATCGCCTCCGCCCAGCCGTCGTCGGCGCTCAGATCGAGCGAGACGAACGTCAGGGCGGCATCGGGGAACAGGGCCTCCACCTGGGCGCGCCCCGCCGGTGAACGCACGCCGGCGCGGACGCGGTAGCCGCGGTCGAGCAGTTCGCGAACGATGTGTTTCGCGATGAAGCCGGAGGCCCCGGTGACCAGAACGGTGCTCGACACGGGCCCTCAGACACCCAGGTCGCGGCGCAGGCGCGCCACGTGACCGGTTGCCTTGACGTTGTACTGCGCCTTGTCCACGGTGCCGGTGCCCTCAGCATCGACCGACACCACGAAGGTGGAGCGGATCACGCCAGTGATCTCCTTACCGTAGAGCATCTTGGTGCCCCAGGCGCCATAGGCCTCGAGGGCGCTGCGTTCGGTGTCGGAGAGCAGGGTCACCCGGAGGGCTTCCTTGGTCCGGAACGAGTCAAGTCTCTCCACCGGATCCGGTGAGATCCCGACCACCTGGTAGCCAGCCGCAGCGAGGTCAGGCAGGGACGCGGTGAAGTCGACCGCCTCGGTGGTGCACCCCGGGGTGAGCGCAGCAGGGTAGAAGTAGACGATGATCCGCCCGCCAGCGAAGTCGGCAAGGGACACCTCCTCGCCGTCAGCGTTCGGCAGGGTGAAGGCGGGTGCGGTGTCGCCGCTGGTGAGTCTCGTCATGGGACCACCGTAGCTTCTGGGGGAGCGCTGACAAGCGTCGTTCGGCGAGGAGGGTCCTGGGCGTGATGATTCGGGCCACCTGCTCTGGTGTGCCGCCGCCTGCGGCGTGCTCGACGCTGATCGTGCCGCCGGCCTCCTCGGCGTGAGCGGGGGCCGGACACCTTCACCAGAGCGGACCATGGGTTCTGGTGCCAACCCGGTCTAGGTGGGCGGGTTCAGGTGTCGCTTCTGGCATAGTGGCCACAACGGCTCAGAGGAGGATGGACGTGGCGCAGGGGACCCGGAACAGGGAAGAGATCGAGGCCGAGATCGCGGCCGCGCGGCAGCGCCTCAGCACCAACGTCGAAGGCCTCATCACCCAGGCTCACCCCAAGGCCGTGGCCGCCCGCACCATGTACGACGCGAAGACCCTGCTGGCGGCTGAGGTGCAAGGCGTCAAGGAGCAGTTCTTCGAACCCTCCGGTGCCCCCCGAACCACGCGGATCGCTGCGCTGGCTGCAATGGCCGTGGGCACCGTCGCGCTGCTGGTTCTGCTGCGCGGGGCGGCGCGCCGCCGCTGACCTCGGCGGCGCTCACCCGGCGGAAATTCACGAACCTCCGGCACCCGTCTGGGCCGGAGGTTCGTGGATGAATCTGGTACACCGCCAGGGACTCGAACCCTGAACCCGCTGATTAAGAGTCAGCTGCTCTGCCAGTTGAGCTAGCGGTGCGCGCGATGGTCAACACTAGTGCATCGGAGACATGTTCGCGAAATCGGCCCTCATCGCCGGGCGAAGCTGATCCGCTCGCTCCGCAGGCCGGCATGTTCGACGCTGGCGCGGGTCAGTGGCTCGAGCTCCCGGTCGAGGGCGACCTGGAGGACATGATCGGCCAGCTCAGGGTTGCGGGCCAGCACAGGACCGTGCGGGTAGGTGCCGATCACCCGGCCCTGAACCGCACCCTCGGTGCCGTCGGCCGCGTTCCCGATGCCGACCTCGACGCGAGCCAAGGGTCGGGCCTCGGCCCCGAGCCGGGTGTAGCCACCATGATTCTCGAAGCCGGAAATGAGCGACTCGCCACCGTCGGGGCGGGTCCACCGGGTGAGGATCTCGCCGACGGCGCGCCGCTCGCCTCGGCGGGTGGTGACGTCGAGCAGGCCGAGCCCGTCGCGAACCTCATCGCTCTCCCCGATGGTGAAGGTGTGCCCGCAGATCTGGTAGCCGGCGCACACGGCGAACAGGACCGCCCCGTCGGCCACCGCGGCGTGCAGGCCGCCGTCGCGGGTGAGTTCGCGCACGGCAGTGGTCTGGGCGTTGTCCTCGCCACCGCCGAGCAGGTAGACCGCGCCGTCGCGGGGGAGGGTGTCCCCGGGCTCCACCGCGACCACCTCGGCATCGATACCGCGCCAGGCCAGCCGCTGCCGCAGCACCCGACTGTTGCCCTGGTCGCCGTAGATGCCGAGCAGGGACTGGTAGACCAGCACGATCTTGGCCGGGTTCATCGCAGACCTGCCATCTTGAGGAGCTTCTGGAACGGGGTATAGGTGGCGATCACGTCGACCGGCTGCGGGCCGGCGGCCGAGGCCAGGGCCTCGGTGAGATCGAGGATGACCTCGTGGCTGACCTCTGCATAGGCCAGGCGGACGGCAAGGTCGTAGCCGCGGGGTCCGGTGCAGATGACCTGCTTGCCGGCCAGCTGCTCGAAGTCGACATCCCACAGCCAGCTGACGTCCTTGCCATCGGCAGCGACCGAGTCGATGGCGAGGATCACCGTCGAGGTCTCCAGCAGCGGAAGCGACTCCGCCCATCCGGCGGGGTTCTTGCTGAGGACCAGCCGGGTGGTGGTTCCCTCCAGGACGGCGGTGGAGAATCGGCCGGCCGGGGCCCGGACAGTACGGAACCCCACCAGCGCGTCGGCGATCGCGACCCCCATCTCGGCGGCAGCTGCCAGGGCGCAGGCAGCATTGCTGAGGTTGAACGCTCCCGGAACGTTGAGCCGCAACTCGTGGTGGGTGCCGTCCGGGGTGCGTACCCCGGTCCCCTCGACGACGTAGTCGGCCTCCGGTTCGGTCAGATCGCAGGCCGGGCAGTCCCACCGACCTGTCGGCGCCCCCGGGGACGGGTTGGTGCGGTTGAGCAGGTTTCCGCAGGCCGGGCACAGGGCTGCATCGGCGGTCCAGGTCGATGCGGTGTCGACCCAGATCACTTTTCTGGCTTTCGCCGCTGCCCAGGTGACCAGGGGGTCATCCGAATTGGCGACGACGACTGGCCCGTCCGCGTCCGCCTTGGCCAAGGCTCCGCGCCAGGCCCGGCCGAGGAACTTGATCTCGTGATTCCGGTCGAGCTGGTCCCGACTGAAGTTGAGCAGGACGAGGACCTCCGGACGCCCGAGGTCGATCATGTCGGCGACCACCCGTTCGTCGGTCTCGAGGACAGCGATGTCGGCCTTGGGGGCTTTCGCGAGCGCTGAGGCGATGCCGAAGTGCAGGTTCGCGCCGTCAGCGTTGGTCACCAGCCGCCGGGCCCGGGCGCCGAGCCCCTCACGCACGGCGGCGGCGAGCAGGTGAGTGGTGGTGGTCTTGCCGTTGGTGCCGGTGACCGAGGCGATCCGGCGGCCCTGGACCAGCAGGCCGAAGGCTCGCGGCTGAACGCGGGTGAGGATCTGGCCACGGATCGAAGCTCCCGAACCTCGCCCCAGGAACCGGGACATCGCGGCTGCGCCGTCCCCGATCAGGGTTCCCAGACCCAGCCGGACTCGGTCGGGGAAACTGCGAGAGGCCCGGGAAGCGGGGCGCTGCAGGTCGGCTGACGGCATGGGGTCCATTGTGCCGTCTTCTGGCCGTGCTCAGCACCCCCTCACCGCAGCGTGAGGAAGGTGGACAGATCCGTGAGCAGTCGCCTCACCGAGAGAATCAGGGACATCCGATCGTCAGCGTGGAGAGGAAGATGTTCTCCTCGGTGCCCGGCGAGCCTTCGCTCCAGGCGGTGATGGTGAATGAGGACACCGGGGTGTCGGCGTAGTCGAGCACCACGGTGCCGTAGAACTCGTTGGCATTGTCATTGTCAGCGAAGTTGTCGTACGTGCGCCAAGGGTCGGACGCGGTGCCGGTGCCGAGGACCTTGATGTCGTGATTGGCCGGAAACGGCGGTGCCGGGCTGATGGCCACCAGTTCCAGGTACTCCTCGAGCATGGTGTCGGGATTGATGCCGTCCCAGTCGATTCCAAAGGTCAGCCCGGTCACCGCCTGGCTGAACGAGATGGTCCAGTCGGTCCGGTTCGCGTAGCCGGTCTGGTTCCACTCGTTGTAGTTCAACGTCAGCGACGACGAGTAGAAAAGGCTGGTGGTCCCGTTGCGGTGGAAGTTGACCCCCGACCCGTGTGAGGTGCCGCGACGGACGGTCGATCCGGTGATGGTCAGCCCGGGCCACGCCGTCGGGATGAAGGTGAACCCGACCACCTCCAGCTTGCTGCCGCTCAGCGCGGTGGTCTCGACGTAGGTTCCCTGACGCCAGCCGATGGTGAGCGTGCCGTCGGTGCACTCCGGTCCTGACGCGGCGACGCGCGGGGCGGCCGAGGTGGTCAGCACGGTCGGCACCGCCCAAGCTGCGCCTGCTGCGAGCGTCGGCCGCGGGAAGGTTGTCATCGGTCCCCATCCGGGTGGGTAATTGAAACTGGATATATCACTGATAATTCAAATTTCAATGATTTCGATATCCCGGGTCTGCCGTTCACCGGACCGCGACGAGCGCCGGCGCCACATCTGGTTGAGTAGGGGTGTGGAGGCAACCCTGCTCGTATACCCGCTGGCGGCGCTGGCAGGGGGATGGCTCGCGGGCCTGGTCCGGCTTCCGCCGATGATCGGCTTTCTTGCCGCTGGCTTCGCGCTGAACGCCGTGGGTTTCGGCTGGAGCGAGCCCTTGGGCATCGTCGCCGACCTCGGGGTGACGCTGCTGCTGTTCACCATTGGCCTGAAGTTCGACGTCCGCATTCTCGGTGAGCGGGTGGTGTGGGGCACGGCGCTGGCACACATGATCCTGGCGGTCCTGGTCGGGCTGGGCTTCTTCGTGCCGTTGGTCGCGCTCGGGGCGCCGATCCTCCATGATGAGGACCTGCGATCACTGGCGTTGATCAGCTTCGGCCTGAGTTTCTCCAGCACGGTCTTCGCCATGAAGCTGCTCCAGGACCGCAATCAGACCCAGTCCTTCTACGGCCGGGTCGCCGTCGGCATCCTCATCGTCCAGGATCTGGCGGCGGTGGTCTTCCTGACCCTGTCCCACGGCCAGCCGCCGTCACCGTGGGCGCTGACGTTGGTGCTCCTGGTACCCGCCCGCTGGGTGATTCGGCGGATCTGGGACCGCATCGGCCACGGCGAGATGCAGGTGCTCTTCGGCATCGTGATGGCGCTGGTTCCCGGATACGCACTGTTCACCGCCGTCGGGCTCAAGGGCGACCTCGGGGCGCTGGTGATGGGCCTGCTCCTGGCCGGACACCGGTCCTCCTACGAGTTGTCCCGTACCCTGTTCGGCCTCAAGGAGCTGTTCCTGGTCGGGTTCTTCGTCGAACTCGGGCTGCTCAGCTCGTTGAGTTGGCTCTCGGTGGCGCTGGCTGCCGGACTGCTGGTGCTGCTGCCGATCCAGACGCTGCTCTACCTGGCATTGCTCCGGCTGACTGGGATGCGGACGCGGACCGCTGCACGCACCGGGCTGCTGCTGATGAACTTCTCCGAGTTCGGGCTGATCGTCACTGCCGTGGGCACCGATATCGGTCTCCTCGACGATGAGTGGCTCGGCATCATGGCGGTGGCCGTCGGTCTCAGCTTCGTGGTGGCGGTGCTGCCGAACACCCGGCGGGGGCCGTTGATCCAGGGGGTGGAGGATCGGCTGCCGGATCCGCCGCCGGGCCGGCTCCATCGGGACGATCGGCCGATCGAGGTGGGCTCGGCGCAGGCCGTCGTCCTGGGTATGGGTCGCATCGGTGACAGCGCCTATGACGGCTTGGTCGACGGCTATCGCCTGCGGGTTCTGGGGGTGGATGTCGACGGGCCGCGCATCGCCGAGTTGCGCCGACGTGGCTACAACGTGGTGCGCGGTGACGCCACCGACCGTGACTTCTGGGACCGGCTCAGCGATACCCACACCGTTCGGCTGGCCGTGCTGGCCATGCCGTTCCACGGGGCGAATCTTGATGCCCTGGCCTGGCTGAGGACCAGTGAGTTCTCCGGAACCGTGGCTGCAGTGGCCCAGTTCGATGACGAGCGGGACGAGGTTCTCGCCGCTGGAGCCGATGTGGTGCTGCAACTCTACGACGGCGCCGGCGCGGCGTTGGCCGATGAGGCCGCCGCAGCGGCCGGGGTGGCCGATCCGGGGGAGTAACCGCCGAACCGGTCACGGGGCGAGCCTCGCCGGCCCGCCCTCGTGACCGGCGTTTCAGCCCTTGACGGCGCCGGCGGTCATCCCGCTGACCAGCTTGCGCTGAACCAGCATGAAAAACACCACGACCGGGAGGGAGAACAGCAGCGATGCCGCCATCTGCGCCCCGAAGTCGGTGCCCTTGGTCACGGTCGAGAAGGACGCCAGCCACACCGTCAGGGTGTACATGGAGGAGTCCTTCATGAACGTGTAGGCGATGATGTAGTCGTTCCAGGCGTGGATGAACGCGAACACGCCGGTGGAGATCACGCCTGGGGCGACCAGCGGGAACAGCACGTGCCAGATGATGCGCCAGGTCGAGGCGCCGTCCACCTGGGCGGCCTCCTCCAGTTCCACCGGAATGGCCATGAAGAAACCGCGCATCGTCCAGATGGCGAAGGGCAGCGTCCCTGCCACGTAGGCCATGATCAGGCCGATATAGGTTCCGGTCAGTCCCATGGTGTTGAACAGCAGGAATTGCGGGATGAGCAGGGCTGCTCCCGGGAGCATCTGGGCGCACAGCAGGCCGATCATGATCGCTCGCCGACCCTTGAACCGGAACCGGGTCAGCGCCGCCGAGGCGAAGAACCCCAGGATGATCGAGAAGATCACCGCAGAGAACACCACGATCACGCTGTTGAGCAGGTTCTGGAAGAACCCGGTCTGGGTCAGCGCGATGACGAAGTTGTCCAGGTTCAGCGAACTGGGCAGAAACTTCGGGACAGGCGTCAGTACCTCGTCGTGAGGCTTGAAGGCGGTGTTGATCATCCAGTAGATCGGGAAGAACCAGATCGCCACGAAAATGATCCCGATGGTGTTGGCCACCCAGGGGACGCGCTTGCGCCGGGTTGCCACGTCGGCCTCGGTCGCAGGGTTCACAGGTTCTCCCCCGATCGGATGAGTGCCCGGATGTAGAGGGCGCTGAAGAAGAGCAGCAGGATCGTGGTGATCAGGGCAACGGCAGAACCCTCACCGATCTGGAACCCGACGAAGGCTGTCTTGTAGGAGTAGATGCCCAGCGTGGTGGTCGCCGATCCGGGGCCCCCCTGGGACACCAGCCAGATCTGGTTGAAGACGTTGTAGTCCCAGATGATCGACAACACGATCAGCAGCAGCAGGGTCGGGCGGATCGTCGGCAACAGGATCTTCCAGTAGATCCGCCACTCCGAGGCACCGTCGAGACGGGCCGCCTCCAGCATCTCCGCAGACACCTGGTTCGAGGCCGAGTACAGCGTCAGTGCCAGGAAGGGAACCGCCTGCCACACCACCAGCATCCAGATGCTGGCGAACGCGAAGTTGGGGTCCTGGGCCCAGTTGAGGTTGGTGAAGTCACCGAAGATCCGCAGCTGGGTGATCAGCCAGTTGACGACGCCGTAGCCGGGCTGGAAGAGCCAGAGCCATACCTGCGAGGAGGCGACATTCGGCATGGCCCAGGCGATCACCAGAACGACGGTGATCGCATAGCGCAGGGCGGAACTCACGTGGGCCAGGAGTTGGGCCACCAGCATTCCGATGATGATGCTGCCGGCCACCATCGCGAACGTGAACACCAGCGTCCGGGCGAGGGCTGCCCAGAACTCGGGGTCGGTGAAGATGGTCTGGTACTGGGCCAGCGCGACGAACTCGTATTCGCCGGTGAAGAGCGTGCGCTGGTCGTAGCTGGTGAACGATGTGTAGATGAGGAAGAGGATCGGCACCACGATGAGCGCCATGCTCAGGATCCCCGCGGGGGTGAGCAGCCAGATCGGCGCCACCTTGGAACGCAGGCCGGCGGGCGGCAGGGTGCCACCCGGCGGACGTCGGCTACCCGTCGACCGGGACCCACGGGTCCGGGTCTACGGACTGACCTTGTCCATGATAGTCATCGGCAAGTCTGAGGGGTGTCAGCTCAGCCGTTGAGGACCGACTCGATGTGCGCGTCAACCTCTTCGGCCGCCGTCGCCGGGTCGGTGCCCGTGGCGATCGACTGGAAGAACTGCTCCATCGTCTTGTCGCCCTCGATGGTCGACCAATTGGCCGCCGCCGGGGTGGCCTTCGAGCGGAGGGCCGCGGTGAAGTAGGCCTCCGAGGCGGGTTTCAGACCTTTGGCCCGGGCTGCCTCGATCCCCTGCTCGCTGTTGGGGATCCAGCCGTCGCTGCCGAACACATAGTCGGCCTGGATCGCGGGGCTGGCCGCGATCTTGATCCACACCAGAGCGAGATCCATATTCTCGCTCTTCTGCGCGATACCCCAGTCGCTGCCGCCGAGCATAACCGGCTGGGTCTCACCCATGTCGCCGGGGAACGGGAACGTGCCGAGGTCCTCCTCGGTCAGATCCTTGCTCTGTTCGAGGACCTTGTTCAGGTGCGAAGCGGTGGAGAGGATCGCCGAGGTCTGGCCGTTGGCGAGGATCGCATCCTGGTCGGGCGAGTTGGTGTTGACGGTGCGTGAGGCCTCGGTGGAATACGTGTTCTGGAACTCCTTGAAGGCCTGGAGCCCCTTCTGGGCCTCGGGGCTGGACAGTCCGCCGGTCCAGCTGTCGCCGTCCCTGGTGGCGATCTCGCCGCCGGCATCCCAGACGAACTGCATGCCGGCGTACCAGAACTGGCCCGGCAGGTACATCGCGGAGAAGTCAGCGGCCATGTTGGCTTTCTGCACCTTGTCCAGCGCGGCAGTCAGTTCGTCCAGCGTGGCGGGGGCTTCGGTCACGCCTGCCTCGGCCCACATCGTCTTGTTGTAGATGACCGCGCGGTCACCTGCGAACGACGGGACGGCGTACAGCTTGCCGTCGATGGTGGCTGGATCCACCAGGCCGCCGAGCCAGTCCTGGCCCTGGGCCAGCTGATCGGCATACGCAGTGAGGTCGGCCAGGCCGCCGGTGGCAGCGTAGCCGGGCACCTGGGTGTTGCCCATGTCGATCACATCGGGCGGGGTGTTGCCGGCGAGGGCGGTGGTCAGCTTGGTGGTGATCCCGTCCCACTGCTGCATCTCGACCTTGACCGAGGCGCCGGTGGCGCTCTCGAACTCCTGATTGATGGCGGCGATGCTCTCCTCGCCGAGGTCGCCGTTCATCACCCAGACGGTGATGGTGCGGCCCGAACCGTCGACGTTCTCGAGGTCGATCATGGAATCCCCGGGGGCGGTGGCGCCGCCGCCGGAGGAGCACGCCGACAGCACCAGGGCTGACGCCGCAGTCGCCGCGGCTGCCGCGGCCCAACGTGTCTTGCGCATTTCTCTTGTGCCTCCTCGCCTCCACGACCGGACCCTCCTGTCGTGGCGAGCCGCGGGTCCGAACGGGTCCGCGGCTGGGCGGACGGCCTGCCGCCGAGGAGGTGTCAGGTGTCGCGGCCTCGTCGCCGTCTGCCGTCGACCACGATAGAAGTCCATTCCCGAATACGCAACACCGTTGCATAAAACGCAATACAGCGGGGTCTTGCGCTTGTTTTGTGGCTGGGGTTGTGCGCTCTAGACTCCTGCCAGTTCCGGTCCGAGAGAACTGAGAGGCACTGTGATTGCTGTTCTGCCCCGCCCCGAACGTATGGTCGTTCGTGCCGGCGAATTCGAGCTGACGCGCGATGCCCGGATCGCCGTCGCGGAGCCCCTGGAGGCAGCCGCGCTCCAGGTGCAGCAGTGGCTTCAGGCCCCGACGGGATTCCCGCTGACCATCGTCGCTGCGAAGCGTGCGCGGGCCGGGGACCTGGTGATCGACCACGACCCGGATCTGGGCGACGAGGCCTACCAACTCGACGTCGGACGGACCCGGGTCCGGATTGCGGCGAGTACCCGGCGCGGCGCCTTGTGGGGCGCCCAGGTGCTGCGGCAGTTGTTGCCACCGCAGATCTACCGGCGGGCCCTGGCGGATGCCTGCTGGAGGGTTCCGGCGGTGAACATCGAGGATGAGCCCCACTTCGCCTGGCGCGGCGCCATGCTCGACGTCGCCCGCACCTTCCGGACCGTGGCGGAGGTGTGCCGTTTCGTCGAACTGCTGTCCATGCACCGGCTGAACGTGCTGCATCTGCACCTGACCGATGATCAGGGGTGGCGGCTGCAGATCGAGCGGCACCCGCGGCTCACCGAGGTCGGCGGCTGGCGTCCCGAATCCCAGGTCGGGGGCGACCCGGACCGGCTGGACGGGCGGCCCCACGGGGGTTTCTACACCCACGGCGACATCCGGGAGATCGTCGCCTTTGCAGCGGCTCGGGGGGTGGACGTCGTCCCTGAGATCGATCTGCCCGGTCACGTACGCGCTGCGGTGGCCGCCTATCCGGCGCTGGGCGTCGACGGTCAGCCGGCCTCGGTGTGGACCGGTTGGGGGATCAGCCCGGTCGTGCTGTGTCCGGAGGAGTCGACCATTACCTTCTTCGAAGAGGTCTTCGACGAGGTCATGGATCTGTTCCCCTCCTCGGTGATTGGCGTGGGCGGCGATGAGTGCCTCAAGGAGCAGTGGCGTGACTCGCCGCGGGCTCAGGAACGGATCGGTGAGCTGGGTCTTGCCGATGAGGAGGAACTGCAGAGCTGGTTCATCGGCAGGATCGCCGAGCACCTGGCCGGGCGGGGGCGGCGGGTCTTCGGCTGGGACGAGATCCTCGAGGGCGGAGCGCCGCCGAACGCGGTCATCGCCTCCTGGCGGGGGATGGTGGGTGCGGTGGCCGCGGCGCGTGCCGGGCACGATGTCATCGCCTGCCCCGACGACCGGGTCTACCTCGACTACCGGCAGTCGGACGCCGATACCGAGCCCATCGGGGTCGGCATTCCGCTGAGTCTTGCCGATGTCCACGCTTTCGAACCGGTTCCCGCCGAGCTCACCGCCGAGGAGGCCACCCATGTAGTGGGCGGGCAGGCGAATATCTGGACCGAGCACATCGATACCGTCCGGGCGCTGGACTACATGGCCTTCCCGCGGCTGTGTGCGGTCGCGGAGGCGTTGTGGGTGCGCGGGAAGCGGGACTTCACGGAGTTCTCGGGGCGGATGGCGACCCATCTTCGGCGTCTGGACGCTGCCGGCGTGGAGTACCGACCGGAGAGCGGCCCGCTGCCCTGGCAGCAACGCCCGGGGATCGTGGGTCGTCCGCAGACGCCTGAGGAGCGCGCGGCGCTGGTCGCCGAGCTCACTGCGAACATCGGCTGACCTGCGCCGGGCGCAGGGTGTGCCCGGCCAGCACCTCGGTACGGACGCCGTGACGGTAGGCGAGTTGCCCCTCGAGGAGGACCGCGGCGATGCCGGTCGCCGGGCTGCGGGGGTCGGCGAAGGTCGCGGTGTCACGGACGGTGCAGGGGTCGAACACGACCAGATCGGCGGCGTATCCCTCCCGCACCAGGCCGCGATCGGTGAGCCCCAGCCGCCGAGCCGGCGTCGAGGTCAGGTGGCGGATGGTCTCCTCCAGCGGCAGCACGGCCTCGTCTCGGGCATAGTGGCCGACGAAACGGGGAAAGGTGCCCCACGAGCGGGGATGCGGCCTGGCGCCGACCAGGATCCCATCGCTGCCACCGCAGTGCTGAGGGTGGCGCATGACGGCCCGCACATTGTGCTCGTGTCCGACGTGCATGAGGATTCCCGTGGCGAGTTTGTCGGCCACGAGGATGCGGGCCACTGTGTCGACCGGATCCTCGCCGTTCCCGGCCGCGATCTCGGCGATGCTGTGCCCGACATGCCCGGCCAGGACCGGTGATCCTACGCCGGAGATCTCGATCCGGGACCACTCGGCGGTCTCACCGTGGAAGCCGTCGCAGCCGGTGACGTTGAACGCCTGCACCAGCTCCTCGCGGTGGCGCCCGGAGGCGAGTCGTTCCAGAAGTACGTCGGGGCCGCCGGCGGCGAGGCTGCTCGGCAGGAGAGCTGCCAGGGTTGTCGCGCCCGGGAGGTACGGATAGCTGTCCAGAGTGAGGTCGACTCCGTCGGCGATCGCCTGGTCGATCAGGGTCAGGAACGCCGGCGCGTTGTTCTTGTTGCTGGCGAAGTTGAGGGTGGCGTGGGTCAGGTGGAGCGCGCACCCACTGGCGCGGGCGATCTCGATCACCTCGGCGTAGGCGGCCAGGGCTCCTCTGCCGTAGGAGCGGGTGTGGGGTGCGTAGAACCCGCCGGCCTCGGCGACGACGCGGCACAGCGCGGTGAGCTCGGCGGTGTCGGCGTACATGCCGGGGGTGTAGGTGAGACCGCTGGACATGCCCACCGCGCCGGCGGCGAGGCTCTCGGCCAGGATTGCGCCCATGGCGTCGATCTCCGCCGACGTCGCCGGCCGGTTCTCCTGGCCGACGGTGAGCATCCGAAGGTTGCCCTGGGGCACCAGGACGGCGGTGTGGGTGGCTGTTCCGGCGTCGAGTCGATCGAGGTAGTCGGCCATGGACCGCCACGTGATGTCCAGATCGGGATGGCCGTTCCAGGCCGCGATCTGAAGGCGGATGTCGGGCAGGACAGCATCGGTGACGGGGGAGTAGCCGATCCCGTCCTGGCCGAGGACCTCGCAGGTCACGCCTTGGCTGATTTTGGGCAGGTGGTGCGGATCGGCGATGACGGCGAGATCGGAGTGGGCGTGCATGTCGATGAAGCCCGGGGCGACGACCATGCCTGCTGCGTCCAGCACCTCGCTGCCGGGTGGGGTCGGCGCTGAGCCCACGGCGAGGATGCGGCCGTCCCGGACGATCACGTCTGCCCTGGTTCTGGGCGCTCCCGATCCGTCGATGACGGTCGCCCCGCGGATGGTGAGGGTTTGCCCGGTGGTCTCGCGCATCGTTGCCTCCTAGAAGATGGTGCGGATCGCGTCGGTGATGACCGGATCGGCGGCTTTGTGGTCGGCCACCACCGGGATGAGCCGCCAGCGGTCGAGTGCTGTGCACGGGTGTGAGAGCCCCAGGCGCAGGACCGTGCCGACCGGTAGGTGGTCGGCAGAGGCCTGGGGTCCCAGCCGCAGGAAGGCGTGCTGGTCGTTGAGTGCGGTGATGCTGCTGCCGGTGAGGAGGCGTTGGCTGGTGGCGGCCGGACAACCCAGGACCCGCTGCGGGTTGGGAAGGCCCTCATCGAAGGACAGGTCGCGTTTGCCGCCGTCCAGCAGGGCCAGGCCCGGCTCGGGCCGCGAGACCACGCGGACCCAGGCGTGCATCGCCGAGAGGAACGATGTCTCACCGCTCACGGAGCCCATCGGGCTGATTCCCCGGTAGAAGCCGTCATCGTGCACCTGGAACGCCCCGGAGCGCAGTACGACATCAACGTGGTCAAGGTGGCCCAGCCGGGCAGCCACCCGGTCGAAGTAGGCGCTGCCACCCGCGGTGACGACCGGGCGACGCTCCTTGATCAGGGGCCTGGTGGCGGCGACGAGTGCCGCGATCTGGTCGAGGTAGGCATCAATCCGGGCCAAGGAGGCAGGGGCGCGGTCATGGGCCAGGGAGCCCTCGTACCCGCCCACGCCGGCGAGTTCGAGATGGTTCGAGCCGACCACCACCGCAGCGAGGTCGGCGGCCTCGGCCAGGTCGCGTACCCCGGTCCGGCCGCCAGCTGCTCCCAGCTCGACGATCACCGGGATCCGGCGCACGCCCCCCGCCCTGGCAAGGATGTGGTCCATCCGCGCGACGGTGGTGGTGCTGTCGACCCAGCAGATGAGGTCAACCTCGGGGTGTCGATCGCACTCCTGGGAGAGCCAGGTGAGGGCCACCGGGTCGGTGACGGCATTGGCGATCATGATGCGCCGCACGCCGGCGGCGCGGGCGACCTGCGCCTGCCAGGGTGTGGCCAGCGTCAGTCCCCAGGCGCCGGCATCGAGAAGTTCCGACCACAGGGCTGGCGCCATCGTGGTCTTGCCGTGGGGGGCGAGCTGGAGCCGATGGTTGGTCACCCACCGCATCATTGTTGCGGTGTTGTGGGTGAGCGCCGCCCGGTCGAGGGTGAGCAGTGGGGTCTGGAACGACGAGAGGCGGGGCCGGGTGGTCAGGAACGTGGCCAGGTCGGACCCCCAGGAGGCCGGGGGGAAGGACTTGTCTGCTGGGCCAAGAATCACCGCTCGGTCACCCACGATCCCTCCATTGCGGTAGGTGCAACGTTAGTTGCAGTATGTGTATCCAGCAGGCTAACCTCGCGCTCATGACCGCGTCAATCGGGTCCTCTGACGCACCGCGCGCCGTGACCTTCGGGGAAGCCCTCGTCGTTCTCGTCCAATCCGAACCCGGGCCCATGGAGCGTTCGGCGACCTTCCGGCGCGGGCTCGGCGGCGCGGAGGCGAACGTCGCGCTGGGACTGGTCGCTTGTGACATCCCCACCGCGATGATCACCCGCGTCGGCGATGACGGGTTCGGACGGTTCATCGTGGGGGAGTTGGGCGACCTGGGCGTTGACACCTCGGCGGTGACGGTGGATCCGCACCGGAAGACGGGCGTCTACGTCAAGGAGGTGGGGGGTGCAACCACCGCCGAGACCGACCTCGGTGCAGGGGCGAGCATCATGCACTACTACCGCACCGGCTCGGCGGGGGCGAGTCTGAGTCGGACCGTCCTCGCCCACCCGGAGGTCCGCGGCGTACTGACCGGGGTATCGCTGGTTCACACCAGCGGGATCACGCCAGCCCTCTCCCAGTCGGCCGAGCGGGCGCAACGGCAGCTGCTCGATCTGGTGTGGCCCGAGACGTTGGTGGCCTTCGACCTGAACTGGAGGCCGGCGTTGTGGCGGGGCCGTGAGGTGAAGGCTCCCAGCATCCTCGGCAGGTTCATGCACACCTGCGATGTCGCGCTGGCCGGGCTCAAGGAGGCGGGGCAGGTCTTCGGTACCGAGACCCCCGAGGACATCCGCAGGATGTTCCCCGAACCCCGTCGGCTGGTCGTCAAGGATGACGGTGGAGCCGTGGTGGCCTTCGACGGCGACGAGCGGGTGGTGGTCGGGGCCCATCCTGTGGAGGTGGTGGAAGCCACCGGTGCCGGTGACGCTTTTGCGAGCGGCCTCCTGGCGGGTGTGCTGCGGGACCTGTCGCTGCGCGATAGCGTCGAGTTGGGACACCGCAGCGCCGGACTGGTTCTCACCAGCACCAGCGATCACGTCGTTCCGGAAAGGGGCGCGGTTCGGTGACGCAGAGTGTGAGCAGAGCAATCCAGATTCTGGTTTCGCTGCAGGAGGGGTCCAAGAGCTTGGAGGACTGTGCGGTCCGCCTGGGGGTGCACAAGTCGACGGTGCTGCGGTTGCTGCAGACCATGGAGGCGGAGCGGTTCGTGACCCACGACGCCCGACACCAGTACATTCTCGGCAGTCGGCTGTTCGAGCTGGCGAACTCGGCGTTGGCCCAGCGGAGCGTGCGCGATGTCGCCCGGCCGCATCTGGAGGACCTCAACCGGCGCACCGGTCAGACGGTGCATCTGGCCGACTATGAGTCGGGCACGGTGGTCTACATCGACAAGTTGGAGGCCCAGACCGGCATCCAGATGTACTCGCGGGTCGGTCTGCGAGCGGCGTTGCACGCGACTGCCGTCGGCAAGATTCTCGTTGCCGATCTGCCCGAGGCTGAGCGGGAACGGGTCGCCGCCGATATCGAGTATGAATCGTTCACCGACAAGACCATCACCAACGCGGCTGATTTTCTGGCCGAGCTCGCCCGGGTCCGGGTGGACGGATTCGCCCGGGACCATCGCGAGCACGAGTCGTTCATCAACTGCATCGCCGCCCCGATCCGTGACGGCTCCGGCTCGGTGGTGGCGGCGGTCTCCCTCTCCGCGCCCACCGTGTCGCTCAGTGACCAGGAAGTTCTTGCGCTCCGCCCGCTGCTGCTGCGCGCCGCTGCCGCGGCCTCGGCTGATCTGGGCTGGGTGCCCCGTCCACCGTCGTCGTCCCACCGAGGAGCCTCATGACCAAGATCGCCGTTCGTACCGACGCTGCCCCCGCGCCGGCCCACACCTTCTCCCAGGGAGTCGCCAAGGGACCGATCGTGCAGGTGTCCGGCCAAGGTCCGGTCGACCCCCTCACCAACGAGTACCTCCATCCGGGCGATGTCGCCGCGCAGACCCTGCGGACGCTGGAGAATGTCAAGGCGATCGTCGAGGCGTCCGGCGCAACGTTCGACGATGTGGTCATGCTCCGGGTCTACCTGACCAGGCGTGCGGATTTCGGCGTCATGAACGATGCCTACGGTGCCTTCGTCTCCGAACACATCACCGGTGACGTGCTGCCGGCGCGCACCACGGTGTTCACGGGGCTGCCGCGTGAGGAGATGCTCGTCGAGATTGACGCCCTCGCCGTGCGTTGAGCGCGGTTCCAACGACCCGAGGGTCGCTACACTCGTCCGCTGGACGGGGTCCGGGGGCCGGCCGGGGAACTGAATCGGGGGTCAGGATGCGTGTTCGTCACGCGGGGGTGGACACGAGGGGATGAAGACCGAGCCGGTGCTCCCGTCGGTGGGCGTGGAGGATGTCGGTGGCTGCGAGGACGTTCGGGCGAGTTCGTTCGACACCTTCGCCTATGACCTCACCGTCACCAACGACTCCGATGAGGTGGCTGCGATCTACACGATGGCGGTCGCCCTGCGGGACGCGGATGGGGTCCGCCGACTGAGCCGGCTGGTGCTGGCCGATGATGCCGAGGACGGCGCCTGGAACCCGGTGGAACCGGGCGCGACGGTCACCGAGACCGACGAGGCACTGGTGCTTCCCTACCCGGAGGGCTGGACCTGTGAGGTCGTGGCAGTCGACAAGCGGACCGAGGGAGACTTCTTCACGGTGGATGACGGCACCCCGACCGGTTCCCTGAACTCCGATATCGCCTTCGCCAGTGGAAGCGCTGAGTTGACCCGGGATGCCGAGGTGCTGCTGCAGTCGGCGGTGGAGCGGTTGCAGACCGAGACCGGGCCGGTGTGCGTGGCTGGTTTCGCCGATTCGGTCGGCGACGCCGAGGCCAACCTGCGGCTGTCTCAGGAGCGGGCTGACGCGGTGGCGGATTACCTCCGTGAGGCGCAGGTGCCCTCCCAGATCGAGGCCGCGGGCCGGGGCGAGGGTGAGGCGCAGGCCGACAACGTCGACGATCCGGATCTGCGACGGGTCGATATCACCCTGGCCGCCTGCTCGGCCTGAGGACAGGTGGCGCCCGACCAGGAGCACCGTCCTAGGGCCGGCGGGTGGTCACCGACCAGCGGCCCGACGACGGACGGTGCGGTCCCGAGGTCCAGGCGAAGCCCCCTGAACTGGGCCGCTGGGACATGGGAGTGGAGAAAAAGTGGCGATGTTCAGACCCGAACCGGATCGGTTCCTGCGGTCGCGGCTTGTCCATCGCCCCATCTGGGGTGCCTGAGTAGTACGTTCGGCAACTCCACCCCCAAGACAAAAACCCTGGTCAACCGCCTGACCTGAGGTTGACCCCCGTTCCCCGGGTCATTCGCCGTCTCGTACC
>JBKEBV010000159.1:0-12804 GCA_047973315.1 Propioniciclava sp. | reverse complement strand
TCCTGTCGGTTTCTCCGTGCCAGCGCTGGACGTGTGGCTGGTGCTCGGGCTGGTGGCGGCGCTCGGCTGGCTGACCGGACGCGGGCAGCTGTCCCGGGACCGTCTCACGGCGCTGATCGTGGGAGCCGGCATCATGGCCTGCTACGACGTCCGCTACCTGCTGGCTGACCCGGTCAGCACTCTGGTCGGGTTCTCCGCCATCGGGACCCTCCTGGTCGGCCTGGTCTGGCGCGCCCTGACCGACGGGGAATTCACCCACGGCGGGAGCCCCGCGCTCCCGTGGACGAGTCGCATCCTGCTCTATCTCTCCAGTCTCGTCTTCGCGACGGTCTCCCTGGTCCACGGCGCCCTGGTGCGCGGGCCCACCCCCGTCAGCGATGTCGACGACTGGGAGAACGTCGGCGATCAGGTCTTTGCGGTTCCGCTCTACTTCGGCAGCGTGCTCATCGCCATCCTGATCGCCGTGCAGCGGCAGCGGACCGGTCCGAAACCGCCGGCGTCGCACCGACCGTCCCCGGGCGCGCCCACCACCGCTCCCCCGGGCACGCAGAAGGGCTCATGGGACGACCATCCCATGAGCCCTTCCTGATCGGTGATCAGCGGCAGCAGATCACTTGACGGTGACGGTGGCGCCAGCAGCCTCGAGCTGCTCCTTGGCCTTGGCGGCGGCGTCGCGGTCGACCTTCTCCAGCACCGGCTTCGGGGCGCTCTCGACGAGGTCCTTGGCCTCCTTGAGACCGAGGGAGGTGAGAGCGCGCACCTCCTTGATGACCTGGATCTTCTTGTCGCCAGCAGCCTCGATGATCACGTCGACCTCGGAGGACACCTCCTCGGCGGCAGCGGCGTCGCCAGCACCGCCGTCGGCCGAGGGAGCGGTGGCCACCGCGACCGGAGCGGCAGCGGTGACGTCGAAGGTCGTCTCGAACAGCTTCACGAACTCAGAGAGCTCGATGAGGGTCATCTCCTTGAAAGCGTCAAGGAGCTCGTCATTGGTGAGCTTCGCCATGATGGGCGTTCCTTTCTCTACTCGGCTGCGTCAGCCGTGTCGGTGGCCTCGGCAGCGGACGCTGCGTCGGGTGCCGAGGTGGACTCGGCGGTGTCAATCACCTGGTCGGCATCGGCGGCCGGCTGACCGGCTCCACCGATGAGGGCAGGGTTGTCCTCCGCCGCCGTCTGCAGTGCACCCAGGGCGCGCGCGGCCTGGTTGAGCGGAGCAGCGAACAGGTAGACAGCCTTGCTGAGGTTCGCCTGCATGGCACCGGCGAGCTTCGCGAGGAGCACCTCACGCGACTCGAGATCAGCCAGCTTCTTGACCTCACCGGCGTCGAGGACACGACCGTCCATGACGCCGCCCTTGATGACCAGATGCGGGTTGTCCTTCGCGAAGTCACGCAGACCCTTCGCCACGGTGGCGACGTCACCGTGGATGAAAGCGATCGCCGTCGGACCGGTGAGCTGGTCATCGAGTCCTTCGATGCCCGCTTCGGCGGCGGCGATCTGGGTCAGAGTGTTCTTCGTGATGGCGTACGTGGCGCCCTCTCCGAGCGAACGCCGAAGGTCCTTCAGGTTCGCGACGGTGAGACCACGGTATTCGGTCAGCACAGTGGCGTCCGACGAGGTGAAGTTCTCCTTCAGCTCGGCGACCGCGGCTGCCTTGTCCGGCCTCGCCATGGGTCTCCTTCCCACTACTCTGGTTCGGGCCCAAGACATGGAAAACCCGCGGCGCAGAGCGACCACGGGCGAACATCTGGCGAACCAGGACTCACATCGTCATCACCTGCGCGGGATTTGCGTCGGAACAGATCCGACCACCAGCGGTCTTCGGCTTCGGCGAGCATTCTAGGCCCGAGGGGACCCCAGGCCAAATCGGCGGCGAGTCCCCGCGGTCGAGGGGGCGTACCTCAGCACCCGCGACGGCCCGTGGTGGCCCCGGACCGGACCGTGGCACACTGCATCACACCCCCCCGGTCAGGTCAGGAGGTGCGCGTTGTCGCGGAGGAACCCTGGGGTGGCCCTGCGGCGAGGGGCTGGCAGCCTGCAGCGACGGTTCGCCTACCGTCGAGCCCGCAGCAGCGTGGCCAACCGCCCTCGCCACTCCAGCACCGCGATCGTCGTGCACGCCTACTACCCCGAGGAAGCCCTCGCGATCCGGGACAGGATCCGCGCAGTGGCGCCGACGCTCGACACGGTGGTGACCGTTCCGGACCACAGCCCCGCCGCTGCTGCGGGCGGCTGGGAGCGGTCCTGGCCAGAGGCCGGACTGGTGCGAGTACCGAACCGAGGTCGCGACGTGCTGCCCTTTCTGCAGATCGCCCCCGAACTCCGACGGCTGGGCTACACCGGCGTGCTCAAGTTGCACACCAAGCGGAGTCTGCACACCGCCGACGGGCGCCACTGGTTCAACGACAGCCTCAGCAAACTCCTGCCGACACCTGCGCAGGTCGCCACCGTGACCGCGCTTCTGGCTGACCCCAGGACCGGGGTGGTCGGACCGATCGGCTACTACCACCCACTGTGGGTCGCCTTCGCTGAGAACCGGACAGCCGTCGGCGAGGTCCTGGCCCGGGTGCGTCCACCCCTCCCCGAGGGCGGGCTGGACGGAGACGCTTTCGGGTTCTTCGGGGGGACGATGTTCTGGGCCCGACTCGACGCCTTCACCGCACTCGACCGGTTACGACCCGACGACTTCCCTCCCGAGCGGGGCCAGATCAACGGCACCGCGGCCCACGCGTGCGAGCGGCTGTTCTGCCTCCTTCCGGCCTGGCAGGGACGGACGTTGTACACCCTGGGACCCGCTGGCGCTACCGTTTCGCCGCTCGCCGGAGTCGATGTGCCTGTCTGGGCCCAGCGCGACTGATCAGCCGGGCTGATCGTTGATCCACCGCGGACGCCGCTGCCACGGTCTCCAGGTGAGGCCGAGGTTCCGGTCGAGTTGCACCGTGGAGGTGACCTTCGCCCGAGCGAGGAACCGGTCCAGAATCTGCTGCTCGGGATCGTTGGGGTAGGCAACGCCCACCGGACCGTGGTGCAGCACCGGTGTCGCATCGACGACGCCGATCCGCAGCGGCGGGTCCTGCAAGGCCGACCACCAGACGTCAACCCCCCAGCCCATCTGGAGTTCGGCCGGGAACGGCAGCAGCCGCGCCGCAGCCTCAGCGGACAGCACCACCACCGGACCGGACTCCACGAAGGCGACCAGCCGCACTGTCGAGAGCGCCTCAGCGCGCGTGACGGCATAGGTGCTGTGCCCGCCCCGAGCATGGGCGGGTTGCGCCACGTCCAAGGATGCGGCATCGGCCAGCCCCACGAACCGCCCCACGCCACCGCTCAGGAAACTTACATCGTCGTCGGCGAACATCACCGGCTCACCGGCCTGCGGCGGATGCTCCCGCAGGAGCGCGTTGAACAGGTGCATCCGCGCCCCGGGCCCGGTGGTGCGAGTCCAGGACGCCAGCGGTGGGGCCGGCGCGTCCAGTGCATGGAGGTGGAAGGCCGAGCCGACCGGCGCGGTGTCGATCAGGGAACGGACGTAGGTCGCATTGCGCGCCCGGTAGACGCAGTAGGCCGTGAACGGTCGGGACGCGATCACCGCCCGGTGCCACCGCAGCGTCCCGGTGTTCATCCATCGCACCAGCGGTGATCGCACCCGGGGACGGACGTGCCGGATCCAGACCGTGTGGATGCTGTCCTTCAGCGTCATCTCGGCGTGCTCCTGTGGGTGACCGTGCCTGCCAGCCGCCCTCCGGGTGCCGCCGATCTGTCCTGGCTACGAACCGGGCCCCGGCTCCGGTCCGGCCCAGAGCCGCCCCGCTCCCCTCGCATCACCGGGGGATCACCGATCATCGGGGCCCACCACATCCTCGCGCGCAGAACATTCATCAGCGGTTCCCAAGAGCTAAGCTTGCGCACTGTACCGTACCGGGACGTAAGGAGTGTCTTGCCCGCACGTGCAGATTCCCTGCCCTCAACGTCAAAGACACCCCCCTCGCTCCTCGCCTCGCTCGCCGTCCTCTTCGACCGGCCGACGCGACGCAAGGTCGCGCTCGCCCTCCTCGGCACCGCGCTCACCGCGCTGGCGGAGTCACTCGCCGTTCTCCTGGTGGCGCCGCTGCTCCAGGTGGTCACCGGTGCGCCCCTGGACCAAGGTGTCCTCGGTGAGCTCTCGGCTGTCCTCGGCCATCCCGATCGCGGAACCCTCACCCTGATCTTGGTGAGCGTGATGGTCGGAGCGTTCATCCTGAAGGATGTCGCCACGATGGGTTTCCGCTGGTGGATGCTCGGCTTCATGTACCGCCAGCAGATCAACACCGCGGCCCGGCTGATGGACCACTATCTGCGAGCACCCTACGAACTCCACCTCAAACGCTCCCCGGCTGAGTTCATGAAGACCCTGGGCGCCTCCCTCGGCGTCGTCTACAACAGTGTGGTTCTCGGCCTGATGAGTGCCGCCACCGACTCCCTCACCATCATCGCCATTCTCATCGCTCTCGTCATTGCGATGCCGATTCCGACCGCCGTGATGGCGGTCTACTTCGGACTGGCGGCGCTGATCTTCGTCCGGGCGATGCGTCCGCGGGTGGTGCGGGCCCAGGCCGAGGTTCTGCAGGCCTCGGCCGAGAGCTATCGCGCTTCCTTCCACGCGTTCGAAGGCGTCAAGGAGATCAAGCTGCGCCGGGCCTACCGGGCCTTCGTGCGCGAGTTCCACCGGGCCAACGTCAAGGCGGCGACAGCAGGACGAACCTCGACCTACATCCGCGAGATCCCGAAGTACGTCCTGGAGATCCTGTTCATGGTCGGCGTCGGCCTCGCAGTGGTGATCATGTCCACCATGGGAAACTCCGCCGAACTGCTCGGTGGGGTCGGGCTCATCGTGGCTGCCTCCTTCCGCATCCTGCCCTCCATCACGCGAGTCACCGCCGCCGTCACCGGAATCCGCGCGGGCTACTCCGCCCTGGCAGAGGTCACCAGCGAGATCAAGGGAACCGACACCTGGAGCAGCGACGGCGATCCGAGCCCCCGCCGGCTCCCGTTCGAGCGGGAACTGCGGGTCGAGGATCTCGGTTTCCGCTATGCGCCCGACGCGCCGGAGGTGCTCCATCGGGCGACCCTTCGTGTCCCTGCGGGCACCTCGTTGGCGCTGGTGGGTGGCAGTGGGGCCGGAAAGACCACGCTGGTCGACCTCGTTCTCGGGCTCCACACCCCGACATCGGGCCGGATCACCGCCGACGGTGTCGATATTGCCGACGACCCTGAGGCCTGGCAGGAGAATGTCGCCATGGTTCCGCAGGACGTCTACCTGCTCGATGCCACCCTGCGCCAGAACATCGCCTTCACCCTCGACGACGCCCTCATCGACGACGACCGGGTCACCGAGGTGGTGGAGAAGGCCCAGCTCACCGCCATGGTCGCCGAGCTACCCGCCGGCCTGGAGACGGGTTTCGGGGCACGCGGCGTCCGCCTGTCCGGGGGGCAGCGGCAGCGCATCGGCATCGCCCGGGCGCTCTACCGGCAGCCGCGGCTGCTCGTCCTGGACGAGGCGACCTCCGCGCTGGACAACGAGACCGAGCACCGCATCACGCGAACCATCGAGTCCCTGCGCGGCGAGATGACCATCATCATCGTGGCCCACCGTCTCTCCACCGTGCGCAAGGCCGATGCGTTGGCCTACATGCGCGGTGGCGTCATCGAGTCGGTCGGAACTTTCGACGATGTGGCCCGCGCGAATGCCTCCTTCGCCCACCTGGTCGAGCTGGGGCGCCTCGACATCGAGCCGGATCAGAACCCGGGGCCCTCGAACCCGGGATAAGGCCCCAGCAACGCTACCGCCACAGCGACCACGGCGAGCCAAGGCGTGACCGGCCCACCGGCGCGGCCACCGCGCAGCACGGCGAACGCCGCAACGATCAGGATCCCGACCGAGAGGTTGGCGAACCAGCGACCCCAGTCCACCCCGGTCGCCATCAGCATCCCGAACCCCGCAACGGCCGCGATCGCGGCCACCAGGGCCCGACCTGATTGTGGCGGCCGCAACCCGCACCACCACAGCCAGGCGAGCGTCGCCACCACCAGGAGCAGACCGTGACTCACCACCGACGGGTCGACCCACGCTCGACCGTAGTCAGCCGACGCAGCGGCCTGCTGGGAGGTGGCCCGCCCGAAAAGGACGACGGCAGCGCTGGCGACCGCCCCCGGCCCGAGAAGCAACCGAACGGCCGACCTGGCGTGCCGGGCTGCCCTCACCGACCAGCAGGGCCAGGAACGGGACGAGCGCTCCCCAGCCGAGGATTCCACCCACATGCATCAGGGCAAGGCCAGCCCAGGCGAACGAGACGACGACGGCCAGCAGTTCCAGCGCAGCAGGCAGGCGCCGGTGACCACGAGAAGGGAACAGCCCAGGATGTCCGGGCGCCGGATCGAGACCAGCATGTCGATGCCAGCCGGTGTCGCCGCCAGCGCTACTGCCAGCGCCGGTGAACGATCAGCGAGCTTCCACGCCAGCCCGGCCAGACTGAGGCCAGCAGCGAGACCGACTCCGAGCGCGAGGGCATTGAGTGCGGTGAACGTCGGGAAGACCCTCGGCGGCAAAATGCCGGAGCAACTCCCCGGCGAGACCCCGCCGGACGAAGCCGAACTCGTAGGTGACCAGCCAGTAGGACCGCACGAAACTGGTCGACCACCACCCGCGCGCCTGGAAGACCTGAACGCCGACAAGGACAAGCACCTTCGGAGTCAGAAACAGCCGAGCGGCGACAGCCATCCGATCTCAGCCTTCCAGGAGTGCCCGCACCGCTGCTTGGAACGGCTGCCAGCCGTAGCTGGCGGCCCGATCACGGGCGACGACGCCCATCCGAGCCGCACCGTCGGGGGTGGCGGCGAGTTCCCGCGTCCGAGCCCGGAGTTCTTCCACGGTGCGCCAGTGGAAGCCGCTCACCCGGTCCACCACCGTCTGTTCCGGCCCAGCGGTTGCATAGACCACCGGTACGGCACCGGCCGACATCGCCTCCACCGGGGTGATCCCGAAATGCTCCTGGCGGGCGGGATCGGCATCCACGCTGGTGCCATAGCCGGTGGCGTGCCAGTAGATGGTCGCCTGGTTGTACAGGGCGCGCAGGTCGCCGAAAGTGGCATTCGGATGGAACACGACCGGAAGCCCCGCCGCCCGTTCGCGGAGCTCATCGAGGGCGGCCTGGTGATGCGGTGATGAGGCGGCCACCGACCCGGCCAGGTGCAGCTCCCACCCCTGCTCGTGCAGATCGGTCATCGTCGCGAAAGCCTCGATGAGGACGTCCTGACGCTTGTCGTTCTCGTCGCCACCACGGGGGAAGAACCGGCCGACATGCAGAATCATCGGCCCACGGGTGACCTGCCGATCCCTCATATCGGTGCAGGGGGGCCAGAGCACCACGTCGGCCGGCCGCCCCCAGTAGCGGTCGATCCAGGTCGCGGTGTAGTCGGAGTTCGCCGCGATCACCGGATAGCTCGTCGGATTCGCCAGACCGGCGGGAACACCGACGGCGGCCAGCGCGCGCTGGAGCCGCCCCACCCTCGCCGGGCGGTACTGGCGGGGGAACATGCACAGGAACAGGCCGCCGGCCGTGGGGCAGGACAACTGGCTCCGATGCTCGGCGTTGACGAACCAGGTGTGACCCCGGGACCGGAACCACCAGAACAGGGCGACGGTCTGGACCGTTCGCGGCAGGTCCCCCGGAAGCTGGAGCCGCCAGGCGGCGCGCTCAGCAAGGGTCGGGCCAGGGAGAACAGCGAAGGAGCATCGGGACAGGTCGAGCTCGAAGTGACCTCCGACCTCGGTCAGGTCGGTGGGCCTGCGTCCATAGACGGTCACATCGTGATCAGCGGACAGGGCGGCGGCGATTCCCAGGCCGTGCTTCTCCCCACCCCCGCGCAGATGAAGCATCGGCACGTGGACGGCGACGCTGCGGCGCGGTGGAGGCAGCGTGCTGTCGGGTTCGACGTCGGCAGGGATCTGGCCCTCGGGGTCCCAGGTCGGCCAGTCGAGCGGGCGCACGGCGACCGGCGTCCCGGCGACATGCCAGCCGATTCGGTCGTCCGAGCCTCCGGCCGCGATCCTCGACCAGACCTCGGCGATGCTCTCATCCGACAACGAGCCGCCGGATCTCCAGTGGCGGGCGATGGTGTCGCCGGGCCGGGTGAGCATCACCGCCGCAGCCCCCTGCCGCAGCTTCCGTGCCACCTGGCCGGGCCCGCGGTAGGCAGCGTGAGCGATGAACAGGCCGTCGGTGAGAGCCCCGACCCGGGCCACCCCGTGGTTACCGGCCGACACCACCGCCAGCCGATGGGCGGCGAAGGCGACCTTGCCGGGACGGTGCGGGACCGGGTCCATCCGGAAGCTGGCCCCGGCGAGCTCGGCGTCGGGATCCTCCTTGACCATGTTGTGGAAGGCCGCCTTGACCACGCCTACCTCCGCAGGCAGATCCCGGAGGTGCTCGGCGAGCTTCCGACCCCGGGCGAACCAGAACTCGTCGGCGTCGAAGGGGATGATCCAGGCCGCGCCGGAGCGCCAGGCGGCGTGCGCGAGCACCGTCATCTTCTCCGACTGGTAATATCCGGGCTCGGCGTCATAGGCCACATGCACCCGGGGATCCGCTGCGGCCAGTCGGCGGAGAATGGCGCCGGTGGCATCGGTGGACCGGTTGTCGGCCACCAGCACGTGATCGACGCCCTGGTCGAACAGGTGACCGATGGTGGCAGCGATGATGTCCTGCTCGTCGCGGACCATGGTGACACCCCAGATGCTCCCCGGCGCGGCGGGGAGGTCAGGCCACTGCATGGCCCGCACCACGCGGGTGAGCCTGGCCAGGCGGGACGGCGAGCCGAAGCTACGCACCGACCACGACAGCTGGCCCAGGTGTGATCTCAGTCGCCGGATCATCGCGCAACCTCGGGGGTGGGCGGCTCGGCCCAGCGGCGAGCGATGCGTCGGCCGGCCCGCTGGGAGAGCAGGTGGGACGGACGCTCTACCGTCCGGTAGAAGGCCCAGGCCAGGAACAGCGACGCCGGGACGCCGGTCACCAGCAGGAGCGCGAAGCTGGTGGTGGCGAAGAGGTTGGCCAGACTCACGATCAGCGGCTCGTGGACGAGGTAGAGGCTGAAGGACATCAATCCCAGCCATTGCACCGTCCGGGTACGGAGGAACGAGCCGACCCGCGGGGCACCGACAGCGGCCAGAACCAGCAGTGTGCAGCTCACCATCCGCAGCACCCACTGCCAGCCGGCCGGTACTCCGCTGTCCGGCATGGCGAACCGGCCCGACCACCACACTCCCCCCAGAGCGGCCCCGACGATGAGGAACCGCGCCGCCGCGGGAAGCCTGCACCCGACGGCGCGGATGTCAGCCAGGAACGGCGCCAGGGCAACCCCGAGCAGGAATTGCGGCAGCATCGTCATCCACCCGTTGCCCAGGTCGGCCCCCACCTTGATCAGCGCGAGCGCCCCCACCACGGCGACCCCCGACAGCCAGCGACTGCGCCGCGCGGCCACCAGGAAGAACAGCGGAAAGAGCAGGGAGAAGAGCACTTCCCAGGTCAGCGACCACAGTGGGGTGTTGAGGACCGTGGGCTGCAGCAGCGCGAACCCGCGCAGCAGCCGGCCCCCCGACACCGGCGAGGCATGGTCAGCCACCCAGGGCGTCACCCCTTCCGTCTGCCGCGGGACGGCCAGCGTCCACACCAGCGCCAGCAGAAGCGACGCCCACACCGGGAGGTACAACCGGAGAAGGCGACGCGGGTAGTAGGCGACCCACCGCTGCAGCCGAGAGTCGGCGAGCATGGGAAGGCAGAGCACCACGCCGGACAGCACGAAGAAGATGGCGACCGCAGCCGTGCCGTCGAACAGGATTCCGATCCAGCTCAACCACGGCTCCGCCCCCGGACTCAGCTGCAGCGGCCCGGACAGCTGGATGTGGGTGAGGACCACCACGAGACTGGCGATGCCACGCACGCCGTCGAGCTCCTGCCACCGTTCAGCACGGTCGGCCGGTGGTGCGATCATGCCGAAGCCTCCCCCACCGCGGCAGCGATCGTGCCCGCAGGATCCCAGGTACGCCAGCCGAGCGGACGCACCGGAACCATCGGGCCGGCCGCGGCGTACTTGATCCGCTCGTCGGGGAGACCGTGGGAGATCCTGCTCCACACCGCCGCGATCTCGGCGTCACCGAGTCCGCGGCCGGCCTCCCAGTGGGGGGAGAACCAGGTGACATCGTGTCCGGTCCGGCGGGCCGCCTCGGCGCCTTGGCGGACCTTTCGCGCCACCTGAGCCGGGCTGCGGTACTGGGCGTGGGCGATGAACAGGCCGCGGCTGACGCCTCCGACCCGCGAGACGAAGTGATTTCCCGGATGGATCTCCAGCAGCGGGTGTGCGCGGGCTGCGGACTTTCCCGGTCGGGAGGGCGTCGCATCGAGAATGAACTCGGTCGTCGCAGCGAGTCGGTCCGTCACTGCCGAGGGCACCATGTGGTGGAAGGCTCCCCAGACCTGACCTGTGCTCTGGGTGCGTAGGTGCTCAGCAACGCTCCTGCCCTGGGCGAACCAGAACTCGTCGGCGTCGAAGGGAACAACCCAGTCCGCGCCCGCGCGCCACGCCTGGTGGGCGAGGACGGTCATCTTCTCCGACTGCAGGTGCGCCGGTTCGGCGTCAAGAGCGACGTGGAGCCTTGAATCGGCAGCCTCACGAGCCAGCAGATACTCGCGGGTACCATCGACGGACCGGTTGTCGGCGACGAGGATGTGGGCGATGCCCTGGTCGAAGAGATGGTCGAGCACCAGCGGGAGAATGTCCGCCTCGTCGCGGACGACCGTGATTCCCCAGACCTCGCCGGCGGCCCGGGCTCGTCTGGTCAGCGGCGGAAGGCTCAGGCGGTACCAGGCGCGCACCTGCTGCGTCCACCGTCGCGGACTCCGATAGCGGCGCGCGACCAGACCCACCTGTTTGAGTTCTGAGCGAACCCTCACCTGTCGGCACCTCCCCCCGAGTCCGAACCTCGACCATGGTAGTGTCCCGCGATCAGCGCTGCGGCGACAGGGGTACCCCGGGTCACCCGAGCCTCCGACCTCGTCGCCTGCAGCGAACGGGGACGCGCCGGACTCACATCCCGCCGCCGTCGCTGCACCCGCCCTCGCTCCCCCGAACCGACACCTCCGGGACGGCAAGTCATCACAACCGCCACCCAGCCATCACCACCTCGACCCCGCGAGGGTAGCCGGGGCCTCGCCGCCGGGCCAGAGGGGTCAGGTCCCCTCACCCGGCGGTGGGACCCGCGGGTCCGGCCACCAGGCCGGGGGGGAACCTCACGGCCTGTCGCTGCCGATCCGCGCGAGTTCGTAGGCACCAGGTGTCGTCGCCCCGTTCCCGCGCGGTGAGGTCATCAGCTCTCGCGTATGCTCGCGCCCGCGGACGCCGCCTGCTCGCGGCCACGTCATCGTCGTTCCAGCGCTCCGGGAGGACAGGGATGTGCACCGCCACCATCTGATCGCTGCGCACCGGACGCCGGCCCAGGTGGCCCGACTGGTGAGGGCGCTGGCTGCTCCCGACGTCGAGTTCTGGATCCACATCGACGCCAAGACCTCCGCCCCGGCCGTTCCGCGATGCACTTCCGGAGGCTGGGGTGCACTGGATCGAACCGCGGATCGACCGTGTCTGGGGCGGATTCAGTCAGGCGGAGGTCACCCTCGCTCTGCTTCGGGCGGCGCTCGCCGCGCCAACACCGGGCTACCTCGTCTTCGGGTCGGGCAAGGACTATCCCATCGCCACGAACGCGACCATCGATGCCTACCTGGAGGCCAACGCCGATGTCATCCACCTGGACAGCGCACCGATCGACCAGACGTGGCCCGACCAGTGCCGCACCAAGGTCGAGCACTACACCCTCCCGTTCAGCTCGAGTCAGGGCGACCTGCGCCCGATCCCGCCGTTGCGGACGATGACGGTACGGTGCAACGTCGGCTGGGGCCGTCGCCTGGTCCGCACCTTTGGCGTGCGAGCCGGACTCCACCACTGGTGGCGGATGCAGAAGCCGCGCACGTTGCCGTTCGGGCTGCCGTACGGGGGGTCGTCGTGGTGGCGAACGCCCTGGGATCTGGGCGGTGCGATGGTCGCATGGATTGACGGGCAAGCCGGCTACGAGGAGCAATTTCGCTACTGTCAGTGCCCGGATGAGATGTTCTTTCACACGGCCGTGGCGGTCTGGAGGCCGACGGTTGGGCGTTCAGGCGCGGTCCGAGCTTGACCTATGTTGACTGGTCGGGGCCTCACGCGGGTAGTCCGCGGGTGCTCACCGGTGCTGACCTTCCCTCCCTGTTGAGCCAGCCCGCGCCCAAACTCTTCGCCCGGAAGTTCGACATCGATGTCGATGGTGCTGTGCTCGACACCTTGGACGCGAATCTCGGCCGTACCGGGTGAGCCTTCCGGCCGCCGCCTCGGCAGCGCCGTAACAGGCCACCGGGTAACCTGCCGTCGGCGACGGCACCGGCGACCCGGATGTGCGCGGTTCCGGCGCGATTCCCCGGTGAGTTCTGCCGCGACGAACCGACACGGGAGGTGGCCGGCACCGTCTTTCTGATTTGGCCGCGACCGTACCGCGGTGACCGGCGGGGCTGGCCTGGGTGGGCCCCGTGTACGACGTCGAGGAGCGGACCAGGAGGAAGACTGGTTTTGGTGGGGTGGTGGTGGAATTGTTTGAGGGCCCCGCACGTGGTGTGGGGCCCTCGGTTCAACCCGTGGTGGGTTGGGTTGTTCGGCGGTGTCCTACTCTCCCACACTCTTTCGGGT
>JBKEBV010000081.1:0-13644 GCA_047973315.1 Propioniciclava sp. | reverse complement strand
GGTCCTGCCACCTACGGCGCCCTCCAGGCGCTCGGTGATCGCACCGACGTCGCCCTGTACGGCTTCTGCGCCTCGGAGGAGCCGCTGACCGAGGTCTACAAGTCGTGTGTGGCCCAGGAGCCGGAGCGCTACGGTCAGTTGGTCATCGAGGAGATCCGCTCGTGGCACGACGGTGGCACCCCGGATGCCGAGGTGCTGCTCCCGCTGAAGCTGTTCGTGACGGGGGAGACCCCGGCACCGGGCGAGGTGGGTTGATCGATGGCATCGACGGCGGAGTCCCGCGGTTTGGAGGTCCGCGGCGTCACCAAGAGCTTCTCCGGCGTGCGCGTCCTCCGCGGAGTCTCCGTCGTCGTCAGGCCCGGCGAGGTCGTCGGTCTCGTGGGCCACAACGGGGCCGGGAAGTCCACCCTGCTGCGGACCATTTCCGGAGCGCTCCGTCCCGATGGGGGCCAGTTCTTCATCGACGGGCAGGAGCAGCACTTCGCCAATCCGGCCGATGCCCGCGAGGCGGGGATCGGCACCGTCTACCAGGAGTTGTCGCTGCTACCGAACCTCACCGTCGCCCAGAACGCCTTTCTGGGCAGCGAGGTGTCCCGCGGCGGGCTGCTCAACCGCGCGTTGATGCGGGAACAGGCCCGGGAATTGAGCGAGGCCTTCGGGCTGGACGTCGACCCGGATCGCAAGGTGGGGGAGTATCCGGTCGCCACCCGGCAACTGCTGGAGGTGGCGATTGTCACCTCGCATCGGGCCCGTTACCTGCTCCTGGATGAACCGACCACCAGCCTGGAGGGCCGTCAGGTCGACCGTTTCTTGGAGTCGGTCCGCAGCATGGCCGACCGCGGGCTGGGCATCATTCTGGTCGACCACAAGCTCGACGAGCTCTACAGCGTCGCCGACCGGGTGGTGGCCTTGGTTGACGGCGAGCTGCGGATTGATGCCCGGGTCAGCGAGGTTCCCCGGGGTGAGGTGGTCAGCGCGATTGCCGGCGCTGATCTGGAGACCGCCCGCCGCAAGGCAGCGGGGGACCGCCAGCCTTGGCAGAAGACGTCGCCGAGCGTCCGGGTGACCGACCTGGCCGGAAGTGTGCTGCGTGGAGTCACCCTCCAGGCGCACGCCGGTCGGGTACTGGGGCTCTACGGGCTGGTCGGGTCGGGGCGGACCGAGTTCCTCCGCAGTCTGGTCGGCCTGGACAAGGTGCAGCACGGTTCCATCGAGATCGACGGCGTCGCCTACCGGCCCCGAAACCCCGGGCGGGCCCGGGAGCAGGGGATCGTCTACGTCACCGAGGAGCGGAAGCAGGACGGCATCGTCGCCGACCTGGACTGCGCGGTGAACCTGATGCTCCCGGTTCTCGCCGAGTACCGACGCCTCGGTTTCCTGCGCTGGACGCGGATCAACGAGGTGGCCGACGACCAGATGGATGCCCTCGATGTGCTCGGCAACCGCTCCGGTCCGATCGTCCGCCTGTCCGGCGGGAACCAGCAGAAGATCGTCCTGGGACGCGGGCTGGTCCAGCGCCCGGTCATCCTGCTGCTCGACGAGCCCACCAAGGGCGTGGACCTCGGGGTCAAGGCCCAGATCCACCGGATGATCACCCGGCTCGCCCACGAGGACGGGCTGACCGTCATCGTGGTGTCCAGCGAGGAGGAGGAGATCTGCGAGGTCGCCGACGATGTCGTGGTCTTCTCCCACGGTGTGGCCGTCGGTGAGACGATGGCGGCCGTCGAGGTGACACCCGCGCAACTCCGGGAAGCGGCGTGGGAGGCGGCCTGATGTGCGCCCGAACCGAAGGAAGGAACTGTTCATGACCACAGATCGGCGTGAGGCCATCCTTGAGGCGGCCCGTGGGGTGATCCGCACCGAGGCGAACGCGGTGGCAGCGGTCGCCGGCCAGCTGGATGACACGTTCGTCGCGGTGGCCGATCTGCTCGCCGCCGCGACCGGCAAGGTGTTCGTGGTGGGATCGGGGACCTCGGGCGCGATCGCCCGACGGATGGCGCACCTGTTCGCGGTCAGTGGGACCCCTGCGGTGTTCGTCCATCCGATGGATGCCCTGCACGGCACCTCGGGTGCGTTCGCCCCCGGCGATGTCCTCATCTGCATCTCCCGTGGCGGGGAGACCGCTGAGCTCAATGATCTGTCGGCCCTGGCCCAGAAACGCGGCCTACCGGTGGTGGCGCTGACCGCCGAACCCGCCTCCACGCTGGGCCGGTTGGCTGACATAACGGTGGTGAATGCCACCACCGATGGTGCCGATCCCGGCGGTGTCATCGCGATGGGCAGCACCCTGGTGACCGCGGTTTGGGGCGATGCGATGGCGACCGTGCTCATGCGGCGCTCCGGTTACGACTGGGAGCGGGTGCTCGAGACGCATCCTGCCGGTGCGGTGGGTCTGATCACCGAGGCCCCGCAGCCGCTGGAGCGTCTCGTCGAGGCCGACTGAGGAGGAGCGATGGCGATCGTCGCCGGGGTCGACAGTTCAACCCAGTCGTGCACGGTGGAGCTGCGCGATGAGGATTCTGGTGCTCTGCTGGGAACGGGTCGGGCACCGCACCCCCCGACCACCCCGCCGGTGAGCGAGCAGCCGGTTGCGGTGTGGTGGGATGCGTTGCGCCTGGCGCTGGGCGCTGCCGTTGCCGATGCTGACGTCGAGGTGGCCGCCATTGGCGCGCTGAGCGGGGGAGCCCACTGCCATGGTCTGGTGATGCTGGACGGCAAGAATGCTCCGCTGCGCGCGGTCAAACTCTGGAATGACACCACCTCTGCCCCACAGTCGGCCGCGCTCATCGAGGCGCTCGGGGTGCCCGCCTGGGTGGAGGCGGTCGGGTCGGATCCCAGTGCGGCCTTCACGATCGCGAAGCTGGCCTGGGTGGCCGACCACGAGCCGCAGCTGCTGCGGTCGGTGCGCCGGGTGATGGTGCCGCACGACTATCTCACCTTCCGGCTCACCGGACGCGCGGTGACCGACCGGTCGGATGCCTCCGGCACCGGCTATTACTCTGCCCGCGAGGGGCGATGGCGGACCGACCTGCTGGCCCGCTTCGTCGACGCCGATATTGCCTGGGACACCGTGCTCCCGGAGGTGCTCGGTCCCGACGAGGCCGCTGGTCGGATCTGTGGTGAGGCTGCGGCCGAGCTGGGCCTGAGCCCGGGGGTGGTGGTGGGCGCCGGCGGCGGTGATCAGCATCTCGCTGCGGCCGGGCTGGGCATGCGTGAGGGTGAGGTCACCTTTAGCCTGGGCACCTCGGGGGTGGTCTTCACCCCGAGCGCTGACCCGGTGCTCGATCCCGCGGGGGACATCGACGGGGTGTGCAATGTCACCGGGGGCTACCTGCCGCTGGTCTGCACGCTGAACTGCACCAAGGTGACCGACACGATGGGGCGGTGGCTCGGCGTCGATCATGGCGAGCTCGCCGATCTGGCGCTGCGGGCCGGTGAGGCGAGTGCCCCGGCGGTGTTCGCCGCCTTCCTTGACGGGGAACGCTCCCCGAACCGTCCGACGGCCTCGGGGACCATCACGGGTCTGACGAATGCGACGACGCGGGAGGATCTGGCCCGGTCGGCCTTCGAAGGGGTGCTGCTGGGTCTGGTGCGTGGACACGAACGGATCCAGGCCTGTGGAGCAGCTGGCGACGGCACGGTGATCATGACCGGGGGCGGCGCGCGGTCGCAGGCCTACCGGCAGCTGCTCGCTGACCTCCTCGCCCGTCCGGTCGAGGTGCGCGAGGCGCCGGAGGCGACCGCTCGGGGGGCCGCGGTTCAGGCTGCGGCCGTGCTCGGCGGCACCACTGTGGCTGCGACCAGGGATGCCTGGACGCCGCCGGTGGTCACCCGGACCGAGCCGCGTGCACGAACCACGTCGGCCCGGGAGCGTTACGCCGTCGTCGCGGCCTGGGCCGGGGCTGATTCCCTCCCGCGCGGCTGAGTCCCGCAGCTGGTGGGCGCACCTCAGGAGCGAGCATGACGCCTCCAGGAAGTACAGTGCTGGTTCGTGATCGCGATCAGCCGCTTCCGCATCGAGGAGGCCGAGGTGGGGCCGCAGGTGGCCGGGCTCGCCGAGGCAGCAGCGTTCTTCCGGGGTCGTCCAGGATGCCTTTCGGCCGAGGTCGTCCAGAACCTCGACGATCCGGCGCTGTGGGCGTTGGTGAGCCACTGGGACGAGGTCGGGTCCTATCGGCGCGGGTTCAACGGGTACGACGCCAAGATGATCCTCACCCCGGTCCTCTCCTACGCCTTGGACGAGCCGGGTGCCTACGCCGCACCCGACGAGGTGGGAACCAACCGGCCGCGGGCGTCCTGACGGCGATGGGCGCGGCGCGGCCGGAGGCTCCCGGCCGGTAGGCTGAACCACTGTGGCGGGTGTCATCCGGACATCCGCGGCCGACAAGGAGGCAGTCAGTGGCAAGCAGGCTCGACAACGTCATCAGCCTCACGAAGCGACGGGGCTTCGTGTACCCTTGTGGCGAGATCTACGGGGGGACGCGCGCGGCGTGGGACTACGGTCCTTACGGTGTCGAGCTCAAGGAGAACATCAAACGTGAGTGGTGGCGGGCCGTTGTCCAGGCACGTCAGGACGTCGTGGGCCTGGACTCCTCCATTGTTCTCCCGCGGCAGGTGTGGGTCGCCTCCGGCCACGTCGGGGTGTTCTCCGATCCGCTGACCGAATGCCTCCACTGCCACAAGCGCTTCCGGGCCGATCAGCTCGAGGAGGCCTACACCTTCAAGAAGGGGCGGGCGCCGGCGAGCCTGGCCGAGATCAACTGCCCCGAATGCGGCACCCTCGGTCAGTTCACCGAACCCCGCGACTTCAACATGATGCTCAAGACCCACCTCGGCGTGATCGAGGACGAGTCGGGCCTTCACTACCTGCGCCCGGAGACCGCGCAGGGCATTTTCATCAACTTCGCCAACGTGCAGCAGACCTCCCGGATGAAGGTCCCCTTCGGCATCGGGCAGGTCGGCAAGAGCTTCCGCAACGAGATCACGCCGGGCAACTTCATCTTCCGCACCCGCGAGTTCGAGCAGATGGAGATGGAGTTCTTCGTCGAACCCGGCACCGACGAGGAATGGCACCAGCACTGGATCGACGAACGGCGGAACTGGTACGTCGACCTCGGCATCGACCCGGAGAACCTGCGGCTGTATGAGCATCCGGCCGAGAAGCTGTCCCACTACAGCAAGCGGACCGTCGACATCGAGTACAACTTCGGGTTCACCGGCGGTGACGGCTGGGGCGAACTGGAGGGCATCGCCAACCGCACCGACTTCGACCTGAGCACGCACAGCGAACACTCCGGCCAGGACCTCTCCTACTTCGATCAGGCGAAGAACGAACGGTACGTCCCCTACGTCATCGAGCCGGCCGCGGGGCTGACCCGCTCGTTGATGGCTTTCCTCGTCGAGGCCTACACCGAGGACGAGGCGCCCAATGCCAAGGGCGGCGTCGACAAGCGCACGGTTCTCCGGCTTGATCCCCGGCTCTCCCCGGTCAAGGTGGCGGTTCTCCCGCTGTCCCGCAATGCCGAGCTGTCGCCGAAGGCCCGGGGTCTGGCCACCGAGCTGCGCCGCCACTGGAACGTCGAGTTCGACGACGCCCAGGCCATCGGTCGCCGCTATCGCCGGCAGGATGAGATCGGCACGCCCTACTGTGTGACGGTCGACTTCGACACTCTCGACGACGACGCGGTCACCATCCGTGAGCGGGACACGATGGCTCAGGAGCGCATCGGCCTCGATCAGGTCACCTCGTGGCTCGCCGGCCGCCTGCTCTCCCGGTGACTGCTGTGGGAGCCACGACCGTCACGGTTTATCTGGCCCGTCACGGTCAGACGATGCTGAACAGTCTGGGCCGCATTCAGGGTTGGTGCGACTCGCCGCTGACCGTGCGGGGCCGCGAGCAGGCGGCCGCGCTGGGCGCCCGACTGGGTTCACTGGGGATCACCCTCGGCGCGGTGCGGTGTGGTGACATGCTGCGTCACCACGAGACGGCCTCCCTCGCGTTGGCGACCGGAGGATTCCCGGTGTCCCCCGTGCGCGATGCCCGGCTCCGGGAGGCCTCCTTCGGCCCGTTCGAGGGTGCCACCAACCTGCGCCTGTGGGAGGCGCTGGCCGGCCACATCAACTACCCCGACGCCGAGACCATGTTCAGCGAGGTCGGCGTGGCCCGCTACCTGGAGATCTTCGATCTGCTCGGTGAGGTAGCCGGAGAGACCGACCTGGTCATTGAGACCACCAGCCAGGTGTCGGCCCGCGCCCTGGCCGCTCTGGAGGACCTGGTCGCCGCCCAGCACGAGACCGGCGGCGGACATGTGCTCGCGGTCACCAGCGGGTTGACGATCGTCTCGCTACTGCGGGATCTCGGACACGATCTCGCGGCGATGGCCGGCGAGATCAGCAACGGGTCGCTCAGTGTGCTCCAGCATGACGGTGAGCGGTGGACCATCGTCGCGGTGAACGATCCGGCCCCCGCCCCGGCCGCGACCTGACCGCTCCGGGGGCGTCGGTAGACTGCCGGGGTTGTCCGCAGGAAGGTCCACCATGTCGACGTCCGTGCTGCGCCTGGTCGCCCCGGCAGGGGGAACCGTCGAGGTGCCCCTACCGGTGGTGCTTGCGCCGATGGCCGGGATCACCAATCCGGCCTACCGGCAACTGTGCCGCGAACAGGGCGCCGGCCTCTACGTCTGCGAGATGATCACCGCCCGCGGGATCGTCGAACGCAATCCCAGAACCGTGGAGATGCTCCGGTTCGGAGCAGACGAGACGATCAGGTCGGTCCAGTTGTACGGCGTCGACCCGGCCTCACTGGGCCGGGCGGCGGCGATTCTCTGCGAGGACTTCGCCGTCCACCACATCGACATCAATCTGGGCTGTCCGGTGCCCAAGGTCACCCGCCGCGGCGGTGGGGGAGCGCTGCCGTGGAAACGCGACCGGACTCGCGCCCTGCTCCGGGCGGTGGTGCAGGCGGCCGACCCCTACGGAGTTCCGGTCACCATGAAGACTCGTCTGGGTATCGACGACGATCACCTCACCTACCGCGACGCCGGACGGATCGCCCAGGATGCGGGGATCGCCGCGGTCGCGTTGCACGCCCGCACCGTGCAGCAGGCCTATTCCGGAACCGCGGTCTGGGAACACATCGCGGCCTGGGTCGATGATCTCGACATTCCGGTTCTCGGCAACGGAGACATCTGGGAGGCCGCCGACGCGGTGGCGATGATGGATCAGACCGGATGCGCTGGCGTGGTCATCGGGCGCGGCTGCCTGGGGCGCCCCTGGCTGTTCGGCGACCTCGCGGCGGCCTTCGCGGGGTCGGGCGGGAGTACCCTTCCGACGCTGGGGGAGGTGAGCGCGATGGTCCGCCGCCACGCGGTGCTGCTCGCCAACCTCCACGGGGAACGGTGGGGCCTCACCGATCTGCGCAAACACATGGCCTGGTACTTCAAGGGTTTCGGTGTCGGCGGCCAGACCCGGCGGGCTCTGGCCACCGTCGCGAGCCTGGCCCAGCTTGACGCGCTGCTGGCCACCTTGGATGCCGAAGAGCCGTTCCCGGCCGGTGAGCTCGGTCAACCCCGAGGTCGCCGGGGAACCCCCCGCGCGCACGTGGCGCTGCCGGACGGCTGGCTGGCATCCACCACCCTCGGTGATGAGGATCTGTCGGCAGCCGAGCAGGGGATCTCGGGCGGCTGATCAGATGGCTCAGGCCAGCGCCATGATGGCTGGCCACAGGCCGACCATCACGGCAACGAAACCGAGGAGCGGGGCCAGGACGCCCAGGATGACTGCGAACAATCCCCAGCCGCGTCCGGAGCGGCGGGCCATGGCGACGATGCCAGCGATCCACGCGGCGAGGCCGGCGACGGAGGCCAGCCCGCCCAGGTAGGACCAGATCGTCAGCTGTTCGCCGAGCGCGATGATCCGCGGATCGGTGGGATCCGGGTTCTGCGACGCGGCGAGGCCGTAGGCGAGGAGGAAATCACCGGTGCCGACACCCATCTGGAAGCTGGACACGCACAGCAGTACGGTCATCAGCACGACCACACCGAGGGAGATCATGCCCAGCATCGGGGACCGCGGGGCCGGGGCCGTGGCAGCGCCGACGCTCGCGGCGGCGTACGGCTGGTTCGCTGTCGGGTATGCCGGCGCCGGGTGGTGCTGCGGATCGTAGCCCGGTTGCTGTGGGTAGCCCTGGGGCCCGTAGCCCTGGGGCTGGGCATAGGGATAGGCCTGCGGATCAGGCACCGGCTGGCCGTAGGGTGATGCCGCCGCATAGTTGGGCTGGCCGTACGCCTGCGGGTCGTAGCCGGGTTGCCCGGCGCCACCGGCGGGCCAAGCCTGCGGATCCACGGGAGCGGTCGGGTACCCGCCGGGCGCCGGCTCCGGCGTGGCATTGCTGTAACCCTGTTGGCCGTAGCCCTGGGGGTAGCTGCCGTATTCCTGGTCCGGGTACGGTGCGGATGCCTCAATCCGGTCTGGCTGGCCGGCCGGGTACCCGGCCGGGGCGGGGGAGGGGGCGGGCGCCCCCGGATCGGGTTCCGGCGTGGGCTCGGCGGGGCCGCCCTGCGGCGTCTGCGTCATGGCTCCTCATTCTGGTCGCGGGCCTGAGGGCCCATGATAGGCGGATACCAAACCGCAGGCCCGGTTGGTTCACCGGTGTCCATCGGCAAGGATGGCTCCATGCCGACTGACGCAGTGAACCCCCGCGCCGTGGCCTGGGCCGAGACGATGCACGGTCACAAGGGCGATGGGGTGATTCGAGCGCACGCCAACTCCTGGACGGGGGTCTCGCTCGCCGGAACCCGCGGACGCCAGGCCAGGGAGGCTCGGGAGGATGCCCTGCTCAGTGACGGCGCGACGCGGAGCTCCGGAGGGGGGCACCGGGCAGTGCCGGAGGAGCCCGACCCGGAACGGACCTGCTTCGAACGTGATCGGGACCGCATTGTCCATTCGGCGGCCTTCCGGCGGCTCGCCGGCAAGACTCAGGTGGTGGTCCACCCGTCTGACCATCAGCGGACCCGGCTCACTCACGCCCTTGAGGTTGCCCAGGTCGCGACCTCCATCGCGCGCGCCGTCGGGGCGAACGTCGCCCTGGCCGATGCCATCGCCCTGGGACATGACTGTGGGCACGGCCCGGGTGGGCACGCCTCCGAGGAGGCTTTCGACGCCTTCATTCCCGAGGGCTACGACCACGGACCCTGGGGTGCCGATGTTGTGCTGGTCCCGCTGAACCTGTGCGTGGAGACCTTGGACGGCATCCGGAACCACTCGTGGTCGGCGCCAGCTCCGGGGACCGTCGAGGGCGAGATCACCTCGTGGGCCGACCGCATCGCCTACTGCGCCCACGACCTGGAGGATGCCGTTGCCGCAGGCGTGGTGGATATCGAGGAGCTTCCCGAGGAGGTGGTTGCCGTAGCGGGGCGGACCCGCCGCGAGCACCTGGCGACGTTCATCCGGGCAGTGATCCGAACCGTGGTCGACACCGGAACAGTCGGCATGGACGCGACCACTGCCAGTGCGCTCTCAACGTTGCGGCGCTTCAACTATGAGCGTATCTACACCCGTCCGGAGTCCCTGGCCCAGAGCCACGCCGTCATCGACGTGCTGCGTGGGCTGGTCGAGTTCTACATCGAGCGACCCGACATGATGCCTCTCGAGCATCGGGCCGGGCCCGACGGCGACCCGGTACGCGCCGGGGTCGCCTACGTGGGCGGCATGACCGACCAGTACGCCTTCGATCGGGCTGAGCTGCACCTGGGCTGGGATCCGAACCGGCTTCCTCGCGGCATCGGATGGGGCCTGTGACCGACCCGCCCGCCCGGCTCGCGGGTCAGACTGCCCGGGCTGCGGGTTAGACTGCCCGGCATGGCAGGACGGATCCATCCCGAGGATCTTGAGACGGTCCGGGAGCGGGCGCGGATCGATGAGGTCGTGTCCTCCTTCGTGCAGCTCCGGCCGTCCGGCGGAGGATCGCTCACCGGGTTGTGCCCGTTCCACGACGAGAAGACCCCCAGCTTCCGGGTCACGCCGGCCAAGGGCTTCTACTACTGCTTCGGCTGCGGTGAGGGCGGAGACGTCATCAGCTTCGTCGAGAAGATCAACAACATGGGGTTCACGGAGGCCGTGGAATATCTGGCCGACCGGGTGGGGATCCAGCTGCGCTACACCGAGGGCGACGGCGGCCCGCGGCACGAGCCCGGTCTGCGGATGCGCATCCTGGAGGCGAACCAGATCGCCGCCGAGTTCTACGCCAAGGCCCTGCTCAGTCCGGCCGCGGTGGAGGCGCGCCGGTTCCTGCACGGTCGCGAGTTCACCCAGGAGCATGCCGAGCACTTCGGGCTGGGATTCGCGCCCCGGTCGGGTACCGCGCTGCGGGAACACCTCCAGGCGGCCAAGGTGGCGCGCGAGGACATGGTCAAGGCTGGGCTCGTCCGTGAGAACGGCTGGGACTTCTTCCAGGGCCGGTTGCTGTGGCCGATCCGGGACGCTGGCCGGTCGACGCTCGGGTTCGGTGCCCGGCGGTTGTTCGATGACGACCGGATGCCGGCCAAGTACCTCAACACCCCCGAGACGATCGTCTACAAGAAGAGCCACGTCCTCTATGGTCTCGATCTCTCCCGCACTCCCATCGGCAAGAAGAACCAAGCGGTGGTGGTCGAGGGCTACACCGACGTGATGGCCTGCCATCTGGCCGGCGTGGACACCGCTGTCGCCTCCTGCGGGACCGCGTTCGGTGCCGACCACAGCCGGATGATCTCTCGGCTGATGACCGGCGACGCCTACGCCGGCGAAGTCATCTTCACCTTTGACGGGGATGCGGCCGGGCAGGCGGCTGCGATGAAGGTCTTCTCCTCCGATGCCGCGTTCGTCTCCCAGACCTACGTCGCCGTCGAACCGAACGGGCTCGATCCCTGCGATCTGCGGATCCAGTCCGGCGACGCGGCGGTGCGCGAGCTGGTGGCACGACGGGTGCCGCTGTACCGGTTCGTCATGCGTAATACCGTCGACCGGTTCGACCTCGATCGCGCCGACGGTCGGCTGGCCGCCGTGCGGGCCGTCGCGCCGTTGGTGGGAAGTGTCCGCGACGCGTCCCTGGTGTCGGGCTATCTGCGCGACGTCGCTGGCCTGGTCGGGATGAACGAGAACGAGGTCCGCGCCGAGGTCAGCCGGACGAATGCGCGGCGCGTCCCCAGTGAGCCTGCCGGCCGGCGGCAGACCGCCCCGGTCGCGGAGGCCGATCAGCCGGCGATGCTCGCCATGCCCCCGGCCGCCGACCGCCGCCTGGAGACCGAACGCGGATTCCTGAAGGTCGCCGTGCAGCACCCGGCGCTCTTCCCCGACGACTGGTACGGAGTGACCGCGGCCGATTTCCAGCATCCGAGCTACGTCAAGGTTTTCACGGTGCTCACCGAGGTGGAGACCTCCCCAGCGGGGCTACCGCAGCGGCTGGCTGACGCGATGGGCGATCCGGTGGGGGAACAGCTCATTGCTGCGCTCTCAGTGGAGCCGTTGCAGCGGGAGCCCTCGGAGGGCTATGCCCGCGAACACGCCTCCCGGCTGCGTCTGGGGACGGTCAGCCGGACCATCGGAACCCTCAAGTCGCGCCTACAGCGCACCAACCCGCTGGAGGAACAGCCCGCCTACAACCGGATGTTCGCCGAACTTCTCGAACTGGAGGCCCAGCGTCGCGACCTGCAGGCGGCTGCGCTGGGCGAAGCGCCCTGACGCGTCAGCCGCCGACAGATCGGTGTTGTCCGGATGAGGACTGGGGATACGGCTCCGATCGTCGATCGAGGAATCGGCGAGGGGGAGTCTGGACCGCATGGTCACCCCGCTCCCACGCTCCCATCAGTCCCTTCTCACCGCGGTCGAGGAGGTGGAGTTGTCGCGTCGGATCGATGCTGGCGTCTACGCCGAGGCGCTCGCGCGTGATGCCGTATCCGGGCCGGGCTGCACCTCCTCGGAGAGGGATCGGCTCATCGCCGACGGCCGCGCCGCCTACCATCGTCTGATCGAGGCCAATACCGGCCTGGTCTGGTTCGTGGTTCGACCGGTGGCTGATCGCACCGGGCTCGACCGGGGCGAACTGGTCCAGGAGGGCATGGTGGGCCTGATCGAGGCGGTTCGCCGCTTCGACCCGTCCCGAGGCCGGTTCGCCGGGTTCGCGGTGGTCCACATTCGCGCCCGGGTCGGGGACGCCGCGGCGACAGCGCTCGGCGGGTTGGGTCTTCCGGCCAAGCGGGCGCACGCCTGGTGGCAGGTCCGAGCGGTCTCCACCCGGCTCGCCGCCGCTCTCGGGCGGGAGCCGACCCGGACCGAGATCGCCGAGGCGTGTGGCCGTCCGCTGGTCCAGGTGGCGGACCTGTTGGCCTGGGAGCCGGCCCAGGCGCTTCCGGCCGCGGAATCGGCGGTGGCAGATCCACCGGAGGGGGCCGCTGTGGTGATCGGTCCGGAGTTGTGGGCCCCACTGTCATCCGAGCAGCGCAGCATCCTGAGGCAGCGGTTCGGGCTGGATGGGGCGGCACCGGCCTCGTATGCGGCCATTGCTGCGCGGGTGGGTATGAGTGAGGCGACGGTCCGCCGGCGGGAACGGGCAGCGCTGGCGGAGTTGCGGGCACATCTGGACGCGGACCTCGCCGCAGCCTGAGGGAACCTGCGCCCGGCACGGTGGCAGGATGGGGGCGTGAAACTCTTCGGTGATCGTCTCCCGGCAGCCGATGCCGCCTTGGTGCGCGAGCACCTCGGTGGTCGTCCGACCGTCCTGGCCTGGGCTGAGACCGCGGACGGGATCGCGGTGGCGCTTCCGGATCGGCTGCTGGTCCGCCGCGGTGATGGTTGGGAGGAGCTGCCGTGGGACGACGTTCTGTCCGGCGGCTGGGACGATGACGCCCTGGCCCTGCGGTGGCGGCGGATGTCCACCTCCCAGGAGAGCAGCGTCGACCTCATCGACCCGAAGAGCCTGCCGGAGGTGTTCCGCGAGCGTGTCGAGGCGACGATTCTCGTCCAACAGGTCGTCCACGCCAGCCCGGGCCGGGCCATCACGCTGACGGCGCGGCGGTCGCTCGGCGACGCCGCGACTAGCATCCGGTGGACCGCGCACCCGGCGCCGGGAGTCCGTATGGAGGGGGAGACGCTCGCTTACGCGGAGCGTGCCCTGGCGCGCCTGCGGGCCGAGTATGAGTTCTGAGCGTTGTTTGGTAGTGTTGTGGCTCGCACGAACGATCCCCTGTAGCTCAATTGGCAGAGCATCTGACTGTTAATCAGAGGGTTACTGGTTCGAGTCCAGTCGGGGGAGCCAGCCAGGGCCCGGAGCATGTCGCTCCGGGCCTTTCCTCATGGCCGGAGCCAGTGTCGGCCTACCGATAGACTCGAACACCGACGACGCGTACCCCACCGGGGCACAGCGATCTGGGGCGTTAGCTCAGCCGGTCAGAGCAGGGGACTCATAATCCCTGGGTCGTGGGTTCGAGCCCCACACGCCCCACCCAAAGTGTCTTAGGGGAACACGCGACATCGGAAGATGTGGAGTGTTCCCGTTCGGCTTCCTTGCCTCCGGTCGTCTCGGCCAATCGAAGAGGGATGGCTCCACGATGGGCTCGTGCGCGCCAGGGTGCAGTGCGCCCTTGTAGCGGATCACGCCCGCGTAGTAGG
>JBKEBV010000156.1:0-8359 GCA_047973315.1 Propioniciclava sp. | reverse complement strand
CTACTGGTACTTCTCCCGCACCACTGAAGGCCTGAACTACCCGCGGAGCTGCCGAATCCGGGCCACCGACCGCGACACCCTTCCGGACGTGACCGAGCCTCGGGACGACGAAGAGGTCCTGCTCGACGTGAACGTCGTGGCCGCCGACCACGAGTTCACCGAGATCGGCGCGAGTGCGGTGTCACCGAACGGCCGGCTGCTCGCCTACAGCGTCGACACCACCGGCGACGAACGCTATGACCTCTGGGTGAAAGATCTCCGCACCGGGGACCTCATCGACGGACCCGTCGAGGGGATCGGCTCCGACTGTGTCTGGGGGTCCGATGCCGACCTGTTCTACACGCGGGTCGACGATGCCTGGCGACCGCACCAGGTCTGGCGTCACACGGTGGCCGTCGCTGAACCCGACGTGCTCGTTCTCACCGAACCCGATGCCCGGTTCTGGATGGGCCTGGAAAGCTCCCGGGACCACCAATGGGTGCAGATCATGCTCGCCAGCAAGACCACCACCGAAGTGCATCTGGTCCGCACCACGGATACGACCGGCACCCCCCGCTGCGTGGCTCCGCGGCGCCAAGGTGTCGAGTACGCAGTGGAGGTCGGCCCCGACGCCCTGTGGATCCTGCACAACATCGGCGCCCCGCAGTTCATGCTGAGCCGGGCAACCTTCGACGCCGCTGGCGCCGACGACTGGGTGACCGTCCTCGCCGAACGGCCGGACCGCCGCCTGGTCGAGGTGTCGGTGTACCGGCGTCACGCAGTCGTCTCGCACCGCACCGACGGCGCGACAGGCATCCTGTGTTTCGACGTGGAGGGCGCAACCCTGCAGCGCCCCCGCCCGATCGGCTTCACCGATCCGGTGCACACCGTGATGCCCGAGGACGCCCCCGACGCCGACACCGACCGGATCCGCTTTCATGACGAATCCCTCACCACTCCGCCGTCACTGTGGGAGTACCGTCTCGACACCGGCGAGCGGCGCCTTCTCAAGCAGGTCGAGGTGCGCGACCACCCGGTGCACGGTCGGTACGATCCCAGCGCCTATGTCGCCGAGCGACGGTGGGTTGAGGCCGAGGACGGCACCCGGATCCCGCTATCGGTGGTGCGCCGCGTCGACACACCGATAAATCGGACGGCACCGGGCCTCCTCTACGGATACGGCAGCTACGAGATTCCGAGCGACCCCTACTTCGATATCGGCCGCATCAGTCTCCTCGACCGGGGCTTCGTGTTCGCGATCGCCCACGTGCGCGGCGGCGGCGAACTCGGACGCCCCTGGTACGAGGACGGCAAGGAGTTGGCCAAACCGAACACCTTCACCGACTTCATCGCCTGCGGCAGGTATCTCATCACCGAGGGGTTCGTCGCCGCGGACCGCCTTGCCGCCCAAGGCGGTTCCGCCGGCGGCCTGCTGGTCGGCGCGGTCGCCAACCTCGACCCCGGCCTGTTCGCGGCGATCCACGCGCTGGTCCCGTTCGTCGACCCGGTCACCACCATTCTGAACCCTGACCTGCCCCTGACCGTCATGGAATGGGAGGAGTGGGGAAACCCGGTCGAGGATCCGAGGGTGTACGCCTCCATGTGCTCCTACTCCCCGTACGAGAATGTGACCCCGCGGCCGTACCCGGCGATTCTGGCCACCACAAGTTTCCATGACACCCGGGTTGAGGTCACCGAGCCCGCCAAGTGGATCGCCCGGCTCCAGGCCACAGTGACCAACGGCCCGGATCGACCGGTGCTCCTGCGGACCGAGATGGCCGGCGGGCACGGTGGCGTCTCCGGGAGGTACCGGTTCTGGCGGGAGCGCGCCTGGCAGCAGGCCTGGATCATCGACCAGGTGGGCGGACCCTCCTGAGCCATCCCCTCCTGTGGGAGGGGCCCAGCTACGACTGTGGTCTTGATTCGGCCGTCTCAGGGCCTCCCCCGGGCCGGTTCAGGGCGCCTCCCGAACAAATTGACGGTGGGACGCGTTGTACTGGGTGACGAATGAAAGGACGACCACATGATCGCGAACGCTCACCGTTCCCGGGCAAGCGAGGGTATCGAGGGCAAGGACTCCGTCGGGCTGTACCTCGACGGCATTGCCAAGACGCCCCTGCTGACCGCCGAGGACGAGGTCCGCCTCGCCCGGGAGATCGAAGCGGGACTGTACGCAGAAGCTATCCTCGCCAACACCCTCACCCGAACCGAACGCGGCGGCCGGAAGGCTGTCAGGGCAACCGATGACGAACTTCACCAGATTGCGGAGGCCGGGCGCCGGGCCATGAAGCAGTTCGTCACCGCCAACCTGCGCCTGGTGGTGTCGGTGGCCCGCAAGTACGGCCGCTCCCAGATGCCGCTGCTCGATCTGGTCCAGGAGGGCAATACCGGCCTGATCCGAGCAGTCGAGAAGTTCGACTACATGAAGGGATTCAAGTTCTCCACCTACGCGACCTGGTGGGTCCGTCAGTCCATCAGTCGCGGGATCGCCCAGCAGAGCCGCATCGTGAGGCTCCCCGTCCACGTCGCCGAGCAGATCAATCAGGTCTCGGCCACCCGCCGCGAGCTCGAACGCGTTCTGGGCCGAGAGCCCGAGGTGGAGGAGATCGCCGAGCGCCTCGATCTCGATATCGACCGCGTCATCGACCTGCTCCGGCTGGCCCGCGAGCACGTCTCCCTCGATGCTCCGGTCGAGGAGGACGGCGACACCTCGCTGGGAGATCTTCTCGCCCGCGACACCTCGCCGGGCCCCGATGAGGTGGTTCTCGACGCCGAGGAGCGAGCCCGCCTCGACGCCATGCTCTCCGCGCTCGACGAGCGCTCGGCCGACGTCGTCCGCCGCCGCTACGGGCTGACCGATGGCCGCCAGGCCAAGCTGGCCGATATTGCAGCCGTCTGGGGCATCACCGCCGAAAGGGTGCGCCAGATCGAACGCCAGGCCATCGCCACCCTTCGCGGTCAAACCCTCGCCGCCTGAGACCCGTCCTGGATGGGGTGACCCTTCGGGGTCGGCCCCACGATCATGTCCGGGACTTCTACCCCGGTCCGGCGGGCGCCGCCGGTCGCGCAGACACCCCTCCAGGTGCGAGCAGCACGGCCCACCGGAGAAGAGCCCCCTGCGGTGGGCGCACCCGGTGCCGACACGTCCCGCACCGGGCAGGGGTCAGCCGACGCTGCTCTCCTCGGCGAGCCGAATGAGTCCCTCCTGGGCAGTCGAGGCGCCGAGAACACCGGTGCTGTCGTACAGCCGGCCCAGCGAGAACCCAAGGGCGTTGGCGGCGTTGGGAGAACCCTGGTCGTAGAGGACCCAGGCGTCGGCACGGATCGGCCGGTGGAACCACATCGAGTGGTCGACCGTGGCCATCTGCAGCGCGGCCGAGCCGAAAGCGGCGGGATGCGGCAGGGTGCTGACACCGAGCAGGGTCATATCGCTGGCGTAGGCCAGCATCATCTGGTGAATCCGAGGATCGTCCGGCAGGGCGTCACGGGTCCGCAGCCACACCTGCATCCGCGACCCTCCGTTGACCTCGGCCCTACCGGCGAAACGGGCATCGATCGCGGCGAACTCACGTTCCCACATCTCGGCTGCCCGGCGCCCTGAACGTCCCAGCACGGCGGCCAGCGGAACACAGGACTGCGGCGGATCCGGCCAATGGCCCGGAGTCTCGGCGTGATCGAGCCCCGGCTCATCCACCTTGAGGGAGACGGTCATGACGAAGATCTCGCGGTCGTCCTGGAAGGCCTGAACGCGGCGGGTGGTGAACGTCCGGCCGTCGCGGGCCCGGGTCACGTGGTAGTCGATGGGAAAGTGCGGATGCCCGGCCCGCAGGAAGTACCCCTTGAGGGAGTGCGCGAGCCAGCGGTGATCGACCGTGCCGTAAACCGCCGACAAGGCCTGGGCCATCACCTGGCCGCCGAAAGTTCGCTGCAGGATCGTGTCGGGGTTCCTGCCCTGGAACCGGCCGTCGGCGCGCCGCGTCACCTCCAGAATGCGAAGGATCTCCTCAGTTGTCTGCATCCGGTTCCTCGTCGCCCCGGTTGAGCAGGAACTGCTCGGCGGCAGCCCCGATCTCGTCGGCACTGGGAACGAACATCCGCCCGGTCACCTCGAGGTCGTCGTACTGTTCCTCCAGTTGGGCGACCAGCGGCCCGAGTTCACCGTCACCGGCAACCTCTTCCGCCAGCTGCGACAGGGTGCTGTGCGCGAGCGACTCCAGATCACCCGGGGGAAGGATCAGACCGGTGGCCTCGCGGATCCGTTCCAGCACCCGCACGGCTGCGGGGACATAGGTTCCCGGAGCGAGGTAATGGGGGACGTGGGCGACAAACCCTCGTCCCAGCAGTCCCTGCCTGCCCGCCCCGTGCTCCACCATGGCGGTGAAACTCCCCGGGACGGTGACCCGATCGATCCACACCGGATTGTCCACCACCAGGCGGGGATCGGTCGCATGCTCGGTCACCAGGATGGGCCGGGTGTGCGGCACGCCCATGGGGACCCCTTGGGCGGAGATGATCTGGGCCACGCCCAAATCGGCAGCAAGGCCGAGAATGGCGGCTGCGGCGCGGTTCCACTGGGTGTCGGGTTCGGGTCCGGTCAGCACCAGGAAGTCGACGCCGTCGTCGTCGATCACCCGGTGCATCGCCAACGAGAAGTCTGTGAGGGAGACCCAGGTGTTGGTGTCGAAGACCATCGGTGGGCGCCGGGAGCGGTAGTCGTGGAGCTGGTCGTGGTCGAACTCAGCGAGCACCTGGTTGTCGAGGCTCCCAAGCAGGTGGTCCGACAATTGCCGCGACACCTGACCTGCGTCGACGTAGCCCTCCAACAGGTGCAGCATGATCGGTGCGGCGCCCAGGTCGGCACGCACCTCTTCATTCACCGAGTACAGCTGTCGCGGATCCAGCATGGCCTCAACCCTACCGGCGATCCCGTTCAGGACCGGCGCCACCCCACGGGGCGAGCGCCCGGCGGACCCGGGTGGCCGAGACCGGGTGCGCTGTTCCCAGCGATTGCGCGAACAGGCTGACCCGGAGTTCTTCCAGCATCCAGGCCAGTTCAGCGACCTCCGCCGGCAGCGCACCGACCGGATATCGCTCGACGACGGCGGCATAGCCCTCATCGAGGGCGGCGATGACGTCCAGGTTCTCCGCCTCGCGGGTGGGCCTCGACCAGGCGGCATCGATGCGGACCACCACAGCGTGAAGGTAGCGCTCAAGTCGGCTGAAATGGGGTTCCGGGGTAGCGCTGATGAAGCCTTCGAAGACAAGATCATCGACCTGGTCCCGGATATCCTGTCGCGTGCCATTGTCCGGCAGCCCCTCGAGCACGCGCAGCACCTCGGCGTGGCGAGCGAGGACCCGCGCGGCCACCCCGGCGACCGCCTGCATCCGGTCGGCGAGGTCGCCGCGTACGGTGTCGACCAGCCGGGTGAAGCCGTCGAGGTCCCGGACAGCCCAGGGATCGACTGCTGCGGCGATCAGGTCCGCGGTCGCCTTGAGCCGGGCGTCAGCGAGCACTTCGGCGACGCCGGGGTAGGGCCCCGCCGCCAAGGCGATCTTGTCGGCGTTCCCCAGCCGGGAGAAGACCGATCGGGTGGGATCGGGGCACTGCAGCATCACCAGGCGCCGCAGTCCGAGCGGGTACCACCGGCGTGCTCTGTCCTCGGTGTCGGCCACCCGGACACCGACGGCGTCGCCCTGATCGACCAGGGCCGGGTATCCCACGAGCGGCGAGGGGTCCCGGTCGATGGTGGTGGTGATCTCCAGCACCCCGAAGTCCCACGTGCGCGCGCCGGGGTGAGTGACGGCCGGGGCTGACCGGTTGAGACGTCGGCTCAGCCGTGGGGCGAACTCCTCCCGCAGGGCGGTGAAGTCCTTCCCCGCGCCCAACTCCCGGCGGCCGTCGGTCACGACATAGCGGATCCGCAGATGGTCCGGTAGCTTGCCGGGGTTGAAGGCGTCTGCCTCCAGCGGCTCACCGCTGAGGGCGACCAGCGCGGCGGCCAGAGCATCGGGCAGGGAGGCCCGGCTCGGATGCTGCTCCAGCCATGCCAGCGCCCGCCGCGCCCAGTCGGGCGCCGGGACGAAGCGCGTTCGCACCGACTTGGGCAGGGACCGGATGAGCTCGGTGGCCAACTCCTCGCGCAGCCCTGGCACCTGCCAGGAGAACGGGGTGTCGTCGACCTGGTTGAGCACTGAGACGTCGACCTCCACCGAGACGCCATCGTGCCCCGCCCCCGGTTCAAAGGTGTAGCTGACCGGCAGTTGGGCCTGGCCTACCGTCCACACCTCGGGGAAGTTCTCGGTGTCCGGCCGGGCGTCGCAGGCGACGAGGTCGTCCAGGCTCAGGTCCAGCAGCCGGTCATCGGCCCCACGGGCGTCCCGCCACCACCGGTCGAAATGGGCCACCGAGGTGACCGACGCGGGAACCCGGGCGTCGTAGAAGGCGAACAGGGTGTCGTCGTCGGCGACGATGTCGCGGCGCCGACTGCGTTCCTCAAGCTGCTCGGCCTCGGCCAGCACGGCGGCATTGCGGGCGTAGAAGTGGTGGCGGGTCCGCCACTGGCCTTCCACGAGCGCCGACCGGATGAACAGGTCTCGGGCCGCATCTGGATCGAGCCGCCCATAGCTGACCGTCCGGTCGGCGATGATCGGCACGCCGAGCAGGGACACCTTCTCGGTGACGACGCTCTGCCCCTGGCGGGCCGACCACCGCGGCTCGGAGTACTGACGCGTGACCAGGTGGCGTCCCACATCCTCCACCCACCTGGCCTCGATCGGGGCCACCGTTCGCGCCCACAGGCGGCTCGTCTCGACGAGTTCGACCGCCATCACCAGATCCGGCGTGGCTCTGGCTGCCGCCGAGCCCGGCTGGATGGCGAACCGGGATCCCCGGGCGCCGCGGTACTCCGGAAGCGGACGCCGCGCCCGCTTGCTCGCACCGGTGGGCGGGCGCGTGTCGAGCAGACCAACCTGGGACAGCAACCCTGACAAGACGCTGAGATGCAGTGCATCGACATCGATCGAACCGCTCCCCCGGCCCTCCGGCGCGACCGGCCGCCGGCCCTTCCTCCGCCCGCGCCCCGGACCCCCGACGGGAGGCGCGTCGTCGAGATCAAGTTCGGTGACGATCTCGCGGAGTTGCGAGACCAGATCCTGCCACTCGCGAATCCGCAGGAAGTTGAGGAACTCCGCACGGCACCGACGCCGGAAGGCATTCCCGCTCAGCTCCGCGCGTTGCTGGCGCAGGTAGTCCCACAGGCGCCACAGCGCGAGGATGTCCGAGGGATCCCGGTCGGCCTGCGGGTCGGCGGACCAGAACCGCCGGTGGAAGGTGTCAGCCTCGGCCTGCTTATCGGTTGGACGTTCCCGTACGTCGGGGATCGCCAAGCCGGCCACGACCGGGAGAACCTCCCACAGCACCCCCCGGCGGGCCCCCTCCACCAGCATCCGGCCGAGGCGCGGATCCACCGGGAGGCGGGCCAGGCGACGCCCGGTGGGAGTGAGGTGGGTGCCGCCACCCGCCGATGCCCGGGCACCCGTGCGGGGGTTCTCGGCGATCGCCCCAAGTTCGTGCAGGAGCCGCAGTCCATCACGCACCTGGCTGCGGTCTGGCGGTTCGACGAACGGAAAGTCCTCCATCGCCCCCAGACGGGCGTCGGCCATCTGCAGGATCACAGAGGCCAGATTGGTGCGCAGGATCTCAGGTTCGGTGAACTCGGGACGCGCGGCGAAGTTCTCCTCGTCGTACAGTCGGATGCAGATGCCGGGACCCAGCCGCCCACAGCGCCCGGCCCGCTGGTTGGCCGAGGCCTGCGAGATCTTCTCGATCGGAAGTCGTTGCACCTTGGTCCGGACTGAGTAGCGACTGATCCGCGCGTATCCGGGGTCGACCACGTACCGGATTCCCGGAACCGTCAGCGAGGTCTCGGCGACGTTGGTGGCCAGCACCACCCGGGTGCCGGTGTGGGGGGTGAAAACCCGCTGCTGCTCGGCTGCGGAGAGCCGGGCGTACAGCGGGAGCACCTCGGTGTTGCGGAGTTTGAGTGCAGTGATGGTCTCTGCCGCGTCCCGGATCTCCCGCTCCCCGGAGCAGAACACGAGGATGTCCCCCTCCCCGAGCGCGTGGAGTTGTGCCACCGCGGCACCGATACCCTCGGTGAGGTCCTGGTCGTCGACCAAGGGGGTGTGGAGGATCTCGACCGGATAGGTCCGACCCGACACCTCGACCACCGGAGCATCGTCGAAATGGGCGCTGAAGCGGGCGGTGTCGATGGTTGCGGAGGTGACGATTACCTTGAGGTCCTTGCGCCGCCCCAGCAGCTGCTTCAGGTAGCCCAGCAGGAAGTCGATGTTGAGCGACCGTTCGTGAGCCTCGTCGATG
>JBKEBV010000078.1:0-14464 GCA_047973315.1 Propioniciclava sp. | reverse complement strand
GCGCCACCCTCGACAACGGCGTTGACACCCTCGTCCAGCGGTTTCTCACCGACGAGGTGCGCCACAGCGTCGACCAGGCGACGTCCCCGGTCTCGGCGATGACCCACCACGTCTTCACCCTCGACAGCAAGGCGGCCAAGACCGACGTCGTCCGCACCCTCGCCTCGGGAACCGGGCGCAGGATCCTCTTCATGCGCACCAAGCACCACGCCAAGCGACTGGCCCGCCAGCTCACCGCCGCCGGCATTCCGGCCGCTGACCTGCACGGCAACCTCTCCCAGGCGGCCCGCGACCGCAACCTCGCTGCCTTCGCCTCCGGCTCCACCAAGGTCCTGGTGGCGACCGATGTCGCCGCCCGTGGCGTCCACGTCGACGACGTCGAACTCGTGATCCACGTCGATCCGCCGGCCGAGCACAAGGCCTACCTGCACCGCTCCGGACGGACCGCGCGCGCCGGCGCCCAGGGCACGGTGGTGACGCTCGTCCTGCCCGAGCAGCAACGCGATGTGAACCAACTGCTCCGCAAGGCCGCCATCAGGGCCCGCCTGGTCCCGGTGAGCGCCACGTCGGCGGAGGTGACCTCCCTGGTCGGTGAGGTCGCCCCCTATGTCGCCCCCGCGACCCAGCCGGACCAGAGCCGGGGTACCGGGCCGAACCCGTCCCGGCGCAGACAGAACGGTGGCGGGGCTGCGGCCGGACAGACCAAACAGGGACGCGCGCGCCGTGGCTCCCCCCGCGGCGACGGTTCCACTCACCCCGAGCCGGGCGGCGCAGGCACGTCCCGCCGTTCCCGGCGCCGACGCTCGCGTCGCCCGGCCCACTGACCGCCGCCGACCCGGGGGCGAGTACCATGGCCCCCGGTACCCGCCGACACGAAAGGACACACCCTCGTGCGCACCTTGCTCAACCTCATCTGGTTCATCTTCGGGGGCTTCTGGCTGGCGCTGGGGTACTTCTTCTTCGGCCTGATCGCCTGCCTGCTCATCATCACCATTCCGGTCGGCATCGCGTCGTTCCGGATGGCTTCCTACGCCTTGTGGCCCTTCGGGAAGACGATCGTCGCCAAGCCCTCGGCAGGCGTGGGTTCGGCGCTGATGAACGCGATCTGGTTCGTCATTGGTGGCCTCTGGCTGGCCATCGGGCACCTGACGACCGCGGCGGCGCAGGCCATCACCATCGTCGGGATCCCGCTGGCGATCGCCAATGTCAAGATGATCCCCATCACCTGCTTCCCGTTCGGCAAGCAGATCGTCGACTCCGATCGCATCCCCGCCGGAGTACAGCCCGTCTACTCGATCTAGGTCCTTTGCGGAATCCCGACCGCCGCGTCCACCGCGAGGTGGTCTCCTACGTGCGCCGCAGTGCCCGGATGAACCCGTCCCAGCAGAAAGCCTGGGACACCCTCGCCGACACGCTGATCGTCGACGTCCCCCCACGAGAGCTCTCGACCTCGGTGCATCCCGACGCCCGGGTGGACTGGGCGGCGACCTTCGGTCGGACAGCACCGCTGTTCGTCGAGATCGGATCCGGCCGCGGCGAGGCCTTGGTCGCGCTCGCTGCCCGGCATCCGGAGGCGAACCTGGTCGCCTTCGAGGTCTTCCAGCCGGCCGTCGCCTCGACCCTGTCGCGGATCCGGCGGGCAGGGGTCACCAATGTGCGGGTGGTGATGGCCAACGGCGTCGAAGGACTCGACCACCTGTTCGCGCCGGCCAGCATCACCGAGCTGTGGACCTTCTTCCCCGACCCCTGGCACAAACCGCGTCACCACAAGCGCCGAATCGTCAGCTCCGCGTTCGCCGCCCTGGTCGCCTCCCGCCTCACCCCCGGCGGGGTGTGGCGCCTGGCCACCGACTGGACCGAGTACGCCGAGGCGATGCGGGCGACACTGGACGCCGCCCCCGGGCTGCGGAACCTGCACGCCGACTGGGCGCCCCGCTTCGCTGACCGCCCCCTCACCAAGTACGAGTCCCGCGGCCTGGCCGCCGGACGGACGGTCCACGACCTCAGCTACGGACACTCCTCCGCCATCACCGCGACCGATGATCTGGTGCACCGGACCCCCCGGGCCGACGGGACCGGGGTACCGCTGTGACCCGCTACCGCCTCGACCTCGCCTACAACGGATCGGCCTTCCGCGGCTGGGCCACCCAGGACGGCCTGCGCACGGTACAAGGCGACCTCGAGTCCTGGCTGGGGACGATCCTGCGCCTGGACGAACCACCGCGGCTCACCGTCGCCGGACGGACCGATGCCGGCGTCCACGCGCGCGGGCAGGTCGCCCATGTCGACCTAGACGAGCCGGCTCTGGCCGACACCCTGGCCCACCGGCTGCGGCGGGCGCTGCCCGAGGACATCGTGGTGCGGGCGGTCACCGAGGTCCCCGCGACCTTCGACGCCCGGTTCTCGGCCATCTGGCGGCGCTACGTCTACCGCCTGGCCGACCAGGTGGCCGACCCCCTCCACCGCGGCATGGTGGTCGCGGTCAACGAGCCGCTGGATCCCGACGCGATGGACGCGGCCGCCGCAGCACTGGTGGGCCTGCACGACTACGGCGCCTTCTGTCGACACAAGAAGGGGGCGACCACCATCCGGCGCATCATCGACTGCGGGGTCGCCCGGGTCACCGCGGGTGAGTTCGCCGGCACGATTGCCGTCCGGCTGCGCGCTGATGCCTTCTGCCATTCCATGGTCCGCTCCGTGGTGGGTGCCCTGGTGGCGGTCGGATCCGGCCTGCGGGACGCCGCCTGGCTCTCCGCGCTGGTCGACCGCGACAAGCGCGCCAAGGACGTGCGGGTGATGCCCCCGCACGGTCTGGTCCTTGAGGAGGTGGGGTACCCGCCGCCGAACGCGTGGGCCGCCCGTCAGCTCACCTCACGCGCCCGGCGGGACGAGCCGGGCCACGACGAGGAGGTGGCCCGATGACCCACTATTTCGAATCCCCCACCGCCCCGGAGCGGCGCCGCACCATCACCGCCCACTTCTGGGACGAGGACTGGAGCTTCACCACCGCCAACGGCGTCTTCAGCGCCGACCGCCTTGACCTCGGCACCGCCGTGCTGCTGCGAACCCACACTCCGGCGCCGTCGGCGCGGAACTTCCTTGACCTCGGGTGCGGGTACGGGGTCCTCGCCGTGGCCCTGGCCCGGGCGAACGTACGGGCCCGGGTCGATGCGGTTGACGTCAACGAACGCGCCTGCCGGCTCACCACCGACAACGCGCGGATCCACGGCGTAGGCGATCGTGTCCGTGCCCTGGCTCCCGAGGAGGTGCCCGAAGACACCCGCTACGACGAGATCTGGTCGAACCCGCCCATCAGGGTCGGCAAGAAGGCCCTGCACGACCTGCTGGGGGGATGGCTTCCCCGGCTCGCTCCCGACGGTGTCGCACGCCTGGTCGTCGGCCGCAACCTCGGCGCTGACTCGCTGCAGCGATGGCTGATCGATCAGGGCTGGCGCTGCGACCGCACCGCCTCGGCGAAAGGGTTCCGGGTCTTCGCCGTCACTCGCCCGACGTGAAGGACCACCGGCGGCTGGGACGCTACTCCCGACCCTGATTGCTTCCGCTAGGCTCTGCCCGGACCCACGTGGGGGAACCCGGTGAGAATCCGGGACTGACCCGCAACCGTGAGCTGGATGCCAGCAAGTCGGAATGCCCACCGGATCCAGGCACCTGTTCAAACCGTCGTGGTACGCGGTCAGGGTCCCCGATTCGTGGGACGCCTCCGCGGTACCCAGTGAGGATCGCTCCATGTCTCGCCTTGTTCGCCTCATCGTGGCCGGGTTCGCCACGATGCTGGCCCTCCTCTCCCTCCCCCAACCAGCGGTGGCCGACTCCGACCCGGCAGCAGCCTCCGCAGCGGCTGGCTGGGTCGCCGCCAACGTCGACGAGTCCGTCGGGGTCAGCACGGCCACCGATGCTCTGTTCGCCCTGGCCGCCGCTCAGGATGACGCCCGCGCTGAGACGGCCGGCATGCTGCTCGAGGTGGTCCGGGCCGGTGGCGCCGACTACGTCGACGGCTCGCCCGACGCGGCTGCCAAGCTGGCCATCCTCGCCATCACCTACGGCGAGGATCCCCGCACCTTCATCGACGGCGTCGACCTCGTCGCCGACGTGCAGGCCGGGGTCAGGCCCGACGGCGCTTTCGGCGCCTGGCCGGGTCCCTTCGCCTCGGGACTCGGTATGGTGGCGCTCCACCGGGCCGGCGAAAGTGTTCCGCCCGCGATGACGACCTACCTGCTCAGCTACCGCGCCGCTGACGGCGGCTTCAGCTGGGGCCCGGGCAGTTCGACCGGCGACGCTGACAACACCGGGCTCGCCCTGATGGCGCTGCTCGCCGCCGGGTCCACCGCCGAGGCCGACGCCGCCGCGACCTGGGCGGCCGGCCACCAGAACCCCGACGGTTCCTGGAGTGGCTACAACCCGGTCAACTCAACCGCCGTCATGGGTTCGGCCCTCGAGAGCGCCGGCATCGACCAGCCCGCGGCACTGGCCTACCTGGTGGGTGAACAGGCCACGTCCGGCGCCTTCCTCAACGGCGGTACCGAGGACATGATGGCCACCACCCAGGCTGCCCTGGGCCTGGGCGGGGTGAGCTACCTCGACGTGCGCTGGACCCTGCCCGATCCGGTCGAGACCCCGGCCGACTCCGAGGACACCCCGGCCGATTCCGAGGACACCCCGGCTGACCCAGCCGATTCCGCGGACACCCCGGCTGAGGATCAGACCGACGAGTCACCGGCCTCCGGCGAGGTGGCACCTCAGCCGGCCACCGGCGGCACCGCTGCGAGCACCCCGGATTCAGGCACCGCCGAGGCCACCGCGCAGCCGTCGGCGGGCGAGCTGGCCATGACCGGTGGTGACGTCTCCGCGCTCGCGCTCGCCGGTGGTGCGCTCGTCGCCGCGGGCAGCGGACTGGCCCTCGCGCGCCGCTACCGTCGATGACCCGCCGGTGGACCGCGCGGGTGGCGGCACTGGTGGCCACCTGCTTCCTCACCCTCGGCATGCTGGGCACCCCCACGCAGGCTGCTCCTGCCCCCGCAGAGACCGCGTGCTCAGGGGTGTGGGTCGTGGTCCAGGGCCAGGGCACCCGGTGCGCCGGTTCGTACGGCACCGGCAAGGCGGCCCTGCAGAGTGCGGGCTTCAGTGTGAAGGAGAAGTCGGCCGGATTCCTGTGCCAGATCAACAGTTCACCGTCGACCTGCACGGTGTCGGCCGACGCCTACTGGTCCTACTGGCAGTCGACGCAGAACAGCGACGGCACCTGGGGGCCGTGGCAGTACTCCAACCTCGGCTACACCAGTTCCCGGCCCAAGGTCGGCGTCGCCGAGGGGTGGGCCTTCGGTGCCGGGTCGCCGCCCGGATCGAAGCCGCCGGTACCACCGAAGCCGACGTCGAAACCGTCCAGCACCGCCCCGAAGCCGAAGCCGAGCACCACCAAGCCGCGGTCGACGTCCTCGACCTCGTCGAAGCCGGAACCGACCGCGAGTGCGTCGACCCGCGGCGGCTCGACCGCCTCCGGCGACGCACCCACGTCACCATCGAACCGGAGCGCCTCGCCCTCGGCCAGGACCGCGTCGACCTCGGCGTCACCGTCGAACTCAGCATCGGCGACACCGACTCCCTCAGCGGCCCCCACGCCCGAGGAGACACCTGCTGAGGGGATGCTGGAGACCCCGACAGGATCTCCGGTCGGCGTCGCAGTGACCCTGGGAGCGATCGGCGTCGGCGGAGCCGGGCTCGCCGGCTGGTGGTTCCTTCGTCGGCGGCCCTGAGTGAGCGGACCGGCGACCATGATCACCAGGCCCGCGGTTCATCCGTGGGCCTGGTGGGTCTGGGCGCTGGGCACCGCCGCCGCCGTCTCGCTGACCACCAATCCCCTGTTGCTCGCGCTCACCGCGCTCGCGGTGACCACAGTTATCCTGCTGCGCCGCAGCGACGCCCCCTGGGCGAGGTCGGTCGGCGCGTACTTCGTCCTCGCCGGGGTCATCATCGGTATCCGGCTGTTCTTCCAGATCCTGCTGGGCGCCGGCACCGGCACCATCGTCCTCTTCACCCTGCCGGAGGTGCAGCTCCCCGTCTGGGCGGCGGGGATCCGGCTCGGCGGGCCGGTGAGTGCTGAGGCGCTCAGCCACGCCTTCAACGATGCGCTCCGTCTCGGTGTCATGCTGCTCTGCCTGGGCGCCGCCAATGCCCTCGCCAATCCACGCCAGGCGCTCCGCAGCGTCCCCGCCGCGCTGTACGAGGTGTCGGTGGCCGTTGTCATCGCCCTCGCCGTCGCGCCCCAGCTCATCGAGTCGACCCAGCGGGTCCGACGCGCCCGCCAGCTGCGGGGGGGCACCGCCACGGGCTGGCATGCCGTCCGCGCCGTCATCATCCCGGTGCTCGCCGACGCCGTCGACCGGTCGCTGATGCTCGCCGCCGGCATGGAGGCCCGCGGCTTCGGCAGGACCCGCGACGGCCGTCGACCAGCCCCGGCGGTGACCGCACTCCTCATCGTCTCCATGCTGGCCGCGACTGTGGGCACGTTCGGTGTCATCTCCGCGACCTCGGCCCTGCCCTGGGCGGTGCCCGCCCTCGCCGGTGGCCTGATCGGCACCGTGGCCGGACTGCGAGCCTCGGGCCGCGAACTGAAAGTCACCCGCTACCGGCCCCAGCCATGGACCGGCCGCGACACCGGCCTTGCGCTCGCCGGCGGGGTCGTCCTCGCCACCGCGCTGCTGGCCACCTCGGGGGTCAGCCCCGTGACGGCCACCGTGTGGCAACCTCCCGCCGATCCCCTGGCCTGGCCCTCGCTCCACCCGCTGATGCTCGTCACGCTGGCCAGCGTGCTGGCCCCGCTGGCGCTGACCCGCGCGCCCGCTGCCGCCCCCGAACCGGTGGTGGCAGCAGCATGATCACCTTCGACCAGGTGAGCCTCACCTATGCCGACGCCGCGCGTCCCACCCTGCGCGAGGTCTCCTTCACCCTGCCGGAGGGTGACCTCGCTGTCGTCGTCGGACGCACCGGAACAGGCAAGTCGAGCCTGCTGGGCGCCATCAACGGCCTGGTCCCCCACTTCACCGGCGGCACCCTCACCGGACGCGTCACCGTCGCCGGCCGCAGTACCGCCGACCACCGCCCCCGGGACCTCGCCGATCTGGTCGGCTATGTCGGCCAGGACCCGCGCACCGGTTTCGTCACCGATGTCGTGGAAGACGAGATCGCCTACGGGTTGGAGCAGCTGGGAACCTCACCGGCCGCCATGCGCAAGCGCGTCGAGGAGACCCTCGACCTGATGGGGATCGCCGACCTGCGGCGCCGGCCGCTGGCCGATCTGTCCGGCGGTCAGCAGCAGCGGGTCGCGATCGCGAGCGTGCTGGCGGCCCAGCCGCGGGTGCTCGTCCTCGACGAGCCGACCTCGGCGCTGGATCCGACGGCCGCGCAGGATGTGCTGGGGGCGATCACCACCCTGGTCCACGAGGTGGGTCTGACGGTCGTGATGGCCGAGCACCGGCTGGAACGGGTGCTGCACCAGGCCGACTCCCTTCTCTGGCTCCCGACAGGAACGGCGACGGTCGAGGTCGGAACGCCAGCCACGGTGCTGGCCCGAGCCGACGTGCGACCGCCGCTGGCCCGGCTGGCAGCCAGGCTCGGCTGGGAGGATGTCCCCGGCTCGGTCCGGGAGGCCCGCCGCCGCCAGCAGCGGGAGCAGATCAACCTGCGCCCTCGGGCCGCAGCCGACCCTCCGACAGGACCCACGCACCTGGTCGCCACCGGGCTCACCGTCCGCTACGGCGCGACCACCGCGGTCAACGCGATCGACCTAACCCTGTCGGCGGGCGAGATCACCTGTCTGATGGGTCGCAACGGGTCGGGCAAGTCAAGCCTGTTGTGGGCACTCACCGGTCGGCGGGCCAGCGAGGGCAAGCTCACCGTCGACGGCCAGGATCCCCGAGCCAGCTCCGCGCGCGAGACGCGACTGCTGGTGAGTCTGGTGCCGCAGGACGCCGCCGACCTGCTCTATCTCCCGACGGTGGCCGCCGAACTCGCGCAGTCGGACCGCGAGACGGCCCGCCCCGCCGGCACGACCGCTGCCGTCCTCGGTCGGCTCGGCGCCGACCTGGACCATACGCTCGACCCGCGGGACCTGTCGGAGGGGCAGCGGCTGGCATTGGTGCTGGCTATCCAGCTGACCGCCAGTCCCGGCGTGGTCCTGCTGGACGAGCCGACCCGCGGCCTCGACTACGCGATGAAGGACCAGCTCGCACAGATCATCGGCACTCTCGCCGGGGAGGGACGCGCCGTCGTGGTGAGCACCCATGATGTCGAGTTCGCCGCCGCGGTCTCGCACCGGACGGTCCTCCTGGCCGATGGCGACGTCATCGCCGATGGTCCCACCCGGGAGATCTGCACGAGCTCACCGACCTTCGCCCCGCAGACAGCGAAGGTCTTCGCACCGCTGGCGGTGTTGACGCCCGACGAGATCGAGCGGGTGGACCGGTGAGGGCACATCCGACTCGCTTCCCGGCACCGCGCCGGGCTGCGGCTCCGCTCGGTCTGCGGTCCTCGGCGATGCTGGCCCTGGTCAGCGCCCTCGGGCTGCTCGCCTTCGTCTGGCCGCTGCTGGTCACCTCCGACAGTGCCCTGGAACCGGTCCAGGCCCCGCTGCTCTTCGCGCTGTTGCTGCCGCTGTTGCTGGTGATCGTCGCCGCCGAGCTGGCCAGCCACAGTCTGGAGGTGAAGGGGCTCGCCCTGCTCGGCGTCCTCTCAGCCGTGGGCGCGATCCTGCGGCCGCTCGGGGCGGGGACCGCCGGCCTGGAGCCGATCTTCTTCCTCATCGTGGTGGGCGGTCGGGTGTTCGGCCCCGGCTTCGGGTTCCTGCAGGGGGCGATCACCTTGTTCACCTCCGCGCTCCTCACGGCCGGGGTGGGACCGTGGTTGCCCTATCAGATGGTGGCGGCCGGCTTCGTCGGCCTGGTCGCCGGCCTGCTCCCTCGCGCCGATGGACGCCGGGAGATCGCCCTGCTCGCCAGCTGGGGGTTCTCGTCGGCCTTCGTCTACGGATGGCTGATGGATCTCGCCTTCTGGCCTTTCACCCTCGGGCAGAGCACCCAGCTCTCCTTCGATCCGGCAGCCGGTGCGGGGGGGAACCTGCAGCACTTCGTGCTCTACAACATGGCCACCTCGATGGGCTGGAATCTGGGGCGCGCAATCACCAGCGTGGCGCTCATCATCATCGTCGCGCCCGGGCTGCTCCGCGTGCTGCGCCGCGCCGCCCGCCGCGCGGCCTTCACCTTCCCCGCACCCGACCGCCCGCGTAGGCTGTCGTCAACGGAGCCGGACCGACCCCGGTTCCTGTCCGGGGCCGACGGGCTCGCAGACAGTGATGATCGAGAGGATCAAACAGATGGTGTACACCCTTCCCGAGCTTGACTATGACTTCGGAGCTCTGGAGCCCCACATTTCGGCGCAGATCATGGAACTGCACCACGACAAACACCACGCGGCCTACGTCGCCGGCGCCAATGCCGCGCTCGAGCAGCTCGCCGAGGCCCGCGAGTCCGGCAATTTCGGCGCCATCAACAAGCTGTCCAAGGATCTGGCCTTCCACCTGGGCGGCCATGTGAACCACTCGGTGTTCTGGAAGAACATGTCCCCCGACGGCGGCGGCGAGCCCGAGGGCGAACTCGGCGCGGCGGTGGCTGAGTTCTTCGGCACCTTCGCCGGCTTCCAGGGCCAGTTCAACGCCGCCGCGAACGGCCTGCAGGGATCCGGCTGGTCGATGCTGGTGTGGGACACCCTCGGCCAGCGCCTCAATATCAACCAGCTGTACGACCAGCAGGCCAACCTGCCTGCCGGCCAGATTCCGCTGCTGCAGCTCGACATGTGGGAGCACGCCTTCTACCTGCAGTACCGCAACGTCAAGGGCGACTACGTCAAGGCGTGGTGGAATGTCGTCAACTGGGCCGACGTCGCCGAGCGTTTCGCCACCGCCCGTGCCGCCGGGGCCAACCTGATCTGATCCCACCGCTCGAAGAGGCCGACACCAGCGGTGTCGGCCTCTTCGCAGGTCCGGACTCTGTTCTCCCCAGCACCTGGTTGGTCACCGACGAACGGCCGTTGAAACCTGAGCATAACCTGAAGGTCAACTTGAGTTTTTCTCAGGAATAGCGCACGATAGAGGCGTCGTTTGTTGTCGCACGTCTCAGGAGTCCGGGTGCCGTTCACGAACAAGCTTGCCGCCGTGGCGTCGAGCGCTGCGATCCTGGCAGCCGGGGGCGCGGCCGTCGCCGTGAGCGCCGCCGCGTCGGCGTCACCGGCGCCCTCGGTCAGCGTGGCCACCCCGTCGCCGCAGCCTGAGCACTCGATCACGGTCAAGGTCGACAATGCCTCGACCGATGTCCGGGTGGACAACGCCAGCGTCGCGTCGGCGCTCGTCGCCGCCGGCGTCGAGCTGGGTGCCGATGACCGGGTCTCGCCCAAGCTCGGAGCCGAGCTGTCCGACGGTGACACCATCACGGTCAAGCGGGTGTCGACCACGCAGTGGACCCGAACGAAGAAGGTCGCTTTCACGACGACGAAGGTCAACGATTCCTCCCTGCTGCGCGGCACGACGAAGGTCAAGACCGCCGGTGTCAAGGGCAAGAAGGTCCAGACCATGCTGACCACCACCGTGGACGGCAAGGTCGCCGACATCGAGGTCATCGACTCCAAGGTGACCAAGAAGCCGGTGACCGAGGTCATCCTTGTCGGCACCAAGGCGCCCGTCGTGGTACCCAGCAGTACCCCCAGCAGCAGCGGATCCTCCGAATCCTCGGGAGGCTCGGGCGGATCCGGCGCGGGGATCAACCTCGCGAATGCCGCGATGTGGGACCGCATCGCGCAGTGCGAGTCGACCGGCCGCTGGAACATCAACACCGGCAACGGCTACTACGGCGGCCTCCAGTTCAACCTGGCCACCTGGCGCTCGGTGGGCGGGGGCGATTTTGCCGCCTATCCTCACCAGGCCAGCCGCGCCGAGCAGATCACCGTCGCCAACCGGCTCTACGCCCAGCGTGGCCTGCAGCCCTGGGGTTGCCGCCACGCTGCCTGACCTGATCACCCACCCCCAGTGATCACATCGGTGGGGCCCGTCCCTCCGGACGGGCCCCACAACCCTGCCAGAGGCACGGCCGTCGGGGGGTTCTGACGCTGCAGCTGGTGGACCGGCGTCGTGCTGACCGGCGTGGGCGCCCGTTCGTGCGACTGCGGTGCCCATTCCGACACCGAGCCCCACACCCCCGGGCCCTGCACTCCCCCGAGCCCCGTATCGCCCACCCCGGACCGCGTCCTCCTCAGTCAGACTCGTAGGAGACTTCCATGTCGGTCCGACCGGAGCGGTACCACCACAGTGAGTAGGCCAGCCCCACCACCGCGAAGCCGACGTTGAACCACACCATGGTCGGCGACATGCCGGCGGCCATCAGGTAGGCCTGGAGGACGGTGACGAACGCGGAGAGGAGGACCACCACCCACAGCCAAGGCCGGCTGATGTGATAGGACGACGCGTTCCACTGCTCGGGCATCTTCTTCTGCAGGTTCAGGATCGCCACCGCATAGAGGATATTGACGGCCTGGGAGATGAAGATCACCATGGTGCCGATCTCGCCGAGGTTGAGCCCGACGAGGATGGGAACCAGGCCCACCAGGAACAGCAGGGTCAACAGCACGACCGGCGTCCCGGTCTTCGGGTGGATGTAGCCGAGCCACCGCGGGAACCAGCCATCGACGCAGGCCTGCAGCACCGGCTTGGTGGCCCATGCCAACTGCGCGTTCAGGGTGGAGACGAGGGCGAACATGGCGCCGCCGACAACGAAGAAGTAGTACAGCGGAGCCGGAAGGATCTCCTGCGCAACGAGGGTCAACGGCTGTCCGGCCACATCATCGATCGGCAGCACCCCGGCCGCGATCACCGACATGAACGCATACAGGACCGCAACGCCGAGCGTCGAGAAGATGATGACCTTCGGGATGTCCTTGACGGGGTTCTTCGCCTCCCCGGCCAGGTTCGCCACCACCGTCGCGCCACCGGTGGCGAAGGTCAACAGAGCCGCAGCCTGGAGCAGCCCCATCCAGCCGTTGGGCATCCAACTGGCCTCGGCGAAATAGTCCGGGACGATCTTCCCGATCCCGAAGACACTGAAGGTTGCCAACGCGATCACCAGCACGGACACCACGAAGTTCTCCACCTTCGCCATCGCGTTGACCCCGACCAGGTTCAACACGTAGAAGACCACCAGCACCGCCACCCCGACGACGGTCACATTGACCGGCACCAGCGCCTGGAGGTACTGGGCGAACGACATCGCGTACAACGAGATCGAGATGTTCGTCATGATGAAGATGAGCGTGAAGAAGCCACCCAGACTGGGGTGCACCAGCTCGGTGATGATGGTGTACATCCCACCCCGGAGCCGCACCGACCCGTTGATGAGCACGAAGGGCACCGAGAGCACCACCACCAGCAGGGCGGCGAGCAGGAACGAGATCGGGACGGACCGTCCGGTCATCGCGATGGCCACGCCGGTCAGGGTCATGATGCCGGCACCGATGATCTGGCCGGCCGATGCCCCCATCAGGTCCCAGAATCCGAGGACCCGCTTCAGTTCCTTGGTGCTGGGTCGCGTGCTGGCCTCCTCGCTGAGCCGGTGGTGATCAGCCTGAGTCTCACTCATGGTTGTCCTTCCTGTTCGAGGGGTCGGGCACCCGACCCAGTGCCACACGTCGTCAGTGCTCAACGTGATGTTGTATGCACTTCAACGATTTGTGCAGAACAGTAAGCAGAGATCGACAGAAGGTCAACAGTGTGTTTAGGATTGCGCACGATTGTTACACGCGGTGTTGAAGCACAAGGAGGTCGCCATGCCAGCACGTGGTCCCGACGAGGCTCGCCCCTCCCCCTCGTCCCGGATCAGGGAATCTGACCCGACCAGGGAGGCAGCGATGAATGCGCTGACCCAGGTGATCGACGGCATCGGTGCAGCGCTCCCACCCGGCTCGGAGATCCTCCTCCATGATCTCGGCAAGCTCCCGGAGTCGATCGTGGCGGTGTCGGGCAGTGTCACCGGACGGGCCATCGGCGACCCGGCGACCGACTACCTCCTGGAGATGGCCGGACGCGGTTCCTATCGGACCTACTCCGAGCATGAGAGCCAACTGGCCAGCGGCCAGCAGCTCCGCAGCGCCACGGCCATCATCTACGACCCGCACGGCGAGCCGATGGCGGCGGTGTGCATCAACACCGACACCACCGCCTGGCATGCGATCGCCGGCTTCGCCCGCGCCATGACCGGGACGATGCCCGGGGAGAGCGGCGGCACCTCCCTGAGCACAGTGGTCACGCCGGCGGAGGCGGCCCTCCACGAACCCGAACACTTCGTCCGGGACGTCGACGAGTTGGCCGACCTGCTTCTGGAGCGGGCCTTGGCGGGGGCCGGCCGGCCGGTCGCCTCAATGCGCAAGCGCCACAAGCTGGAAGTGGTCCGCTACCTGCGCGAGCGCGGTTTCTTCCTGCTCAAGGACTCCGTCGATGTCGCCGCCAAGTCGCTGGGGATCACCCGATTCACCATCTACAACTACTTCAACGAACTGGACCAGGAATCGCCGGAAGCGTCCTGACGCGCCATCGCCCCATACGAGAAGGAGATCTGCCCATGCCAACGTTCGACGACCTCGACGCCATCACCCTGGAGGCGCTCCGCGCCAGCGGTGCCACCCGCTGGAACAAACCGAACGGCGCCATCGGTGCGTTCACTGCCGAGATGGACTACGGGATCGCGCCAGCCGTCACCGCGGCGCTGCACGCCTTCGTCGACACCGGGTTGTTCGGCTACCTGCCGCCCAGCCTGCGCACCGACCTGCAGCAGGCTCAGGCCGACTTTCTGGCACGCCGCCTGAACTGGAAGATCCCGGCCGAGCAGATCCATGAGGTCCCCGACGTCCTGAAGGCGCTGGAGATGGCCATGGAGCACTTCGCCAACGGTGCGAAACGCATTATCGTGCCCACACCGGCCTACATGCCGTTCGTCTTCCTGCCACAGATGTTCGGCTATGAGGTCGTCGAGGTCCCCATGCTGCTCGACGAGACGGGCCGCTACTGCTACGACCTGGCCGGGATCGAGCAGGCCTTCAACGACGGCGCGGGGCTGCTGGTCCACTGCCATCCCCACAACCCGACCGGGCGCCTCTTCACTCGCGCCGAACTGGAGGCCCTGGCCGAGGTCGTGGACCGTTGCGGCGGACGCGTGTTCTCCGACGAGATCTGGGCCCCCCTGGTACCCGCCGGCAGGACCCACATCCCCTACGCCGCGGTCTCCGAGGTGACCGCCGGGCACACCGTGACGGCCATGTCCGCCTCCAAGGCGTGGAATCTGCCGGGCCTCAAGTGTGCCCAGCTGATCACCAGCAACGAGGCCGACGAAGCCGTCTGGAAGCAGGTCGGGCTGCT
>JBKEBV010000235.1:0-3099 GCA_047973315.1 Propioniciclava sp. | reverse complement strand
AGCTGATCGCGGTGTCGACCACGTCGGCTCCGGCCTCGATCGCCTTCATCAGCGCGACCAGCGTCACACCGGTGGTGGCGTGGCAGTGGACGTTGATCTGGGTGTCCTCGCCATAGGTCTCCTTGATGGCGCGGACGATGTCGTAGGCGGGCTGCGGCTGCAGCAGCGCGGCCATGTCCTTCAGGGCCAGCGACTGGGCACCCATGTCGAGCAGCTGCCCGGCGAGCTTCACGTAGCCCTCAATGGTGTGGACCGGACTGATCGTGTAGCAGATCGTTCCCTGGGCGTGTTTACCGACCTTCGTCACCGCAGCCATCGCCCGGGCCATGTTGCGGGGGTCGTTGAGCGCGTCGAAGACGCGGAACACGTCCATCCCGTTCTCGGCTGACTTCTCCACGAACCGTTCGACCACGGTGTCCTCGTAGTGGCGGTAGCCGAGCAGGTTCTGGCCGCGCAGCAGCATCTGCAGACGGCTGCTGGGCATGAGCTCCCGGAAGGTCCGCAGCCGCTGCCAGGGATCCTCGTTGAGGAAGCGGATGCAGGCGTCATAGGTGGCGCCGCCCCAGCACTCAACACTCCAGAAGCCGGCTTGGTCGATATCGGTGCAGGCGTCGACCATGTCTTCGGTCGCCATGCGGGTTGCCATGAGGCTCTGATGGGCATCTCGAAGCGCGACCTCGGTCACGCCGATGGTTCGAGGGGTCATGGGTCAATCGTCGCACCCCCGATCCTCGATTACGTAGGGGTGACAAATAATCGGAAAAAGTGAGACGCCGCCACCTGAATCCTGAGACCGTGTTGGGATCAGCTGGCGATCTCCTCCAGGGGCACCAAGTAGTCTTGGATGCCATCGACGCTGATTCTCATCCCCAGATCCCCGTCCCAGCCCACCTGCATCCCGTTCCCCTCCAGCACCGGTCGCACCGACTCGGCCACGAACTGGCGCACCTTGTCGCTGTAGGAGCGCTCCCGGTCGGCCTCGGACATGGCATCCCACTCGTCCCTGGCGATCTGGCTGGCAAGGTTGACGCCATAACCTAGGTAGGTCCGCCCGGCCTCGGGAATCTCCTCCGCGTCCTGACGGTGGAAGTAGACGTAGCCGAGCCAGGCGCCATCCTCAGGCGCTTCGCCGTAGATCTCGCGGCTGGCGCAGGACCCGCAGCAGGAGAAGTTGCCGCGCGCGACGACCCCCCGGGCGTTCAACTCACCGAAGGCCCGGTCGATATTGCTCATCACCCCGGCAGCCTCGCGCTGGGCGTGCACCGCCCTCCAGGCGCCACCACAGCGTCAAAGAGCACTTCGAGCGAGGAATCAAGCCCCTCGTCGATCCCATGATCATCGGCGGCGACCTCGCAGAATTCGCCGACATCGGTACAACCGCGGCGCACGAACAGGTGGGCCTCGGCGAGCAGATCCCGGAGCTGCGCCTCGCTGAACGGGAGGCGGGAGGGGAGGGTCACACGAGGGTCGGGCGTGACAGTCATGGTGGGGCGAATAATCCATGGCTCCGACAAAGTAGGATGGACCGTCTTGTCCTTGAGGGAATGGAAATCCGCATGCCGATCCGCGCTGACCTGCGCAATGTCGCGATCATCGCCCATGTCGACCACGGCAAGACCACCTTGGTCGACGCCATGCTCTGGCAGTCCGGCGCGTTCCGGGAGAACCAGGATGTCGACGCACGGGTGATGGATTCCATGGACCTCGAGCGCGAGAAGGGCATCACGATTCTCGCCAAGAACACCGCGGTGACACACGCGACCCCGGGTGGGGCGACGGTGACGATCAACATCATCGACACCCCCGGGCACGCCGACTTCGGCGGCGAGGTTGAACGCGGCCTGGAGATGGTCGACGGGGTGCTGCTCCTGGTGGATGCCTCCGAGGGGCCGTTGCCGCAGACCCGGTTCGTGTTGCGGAAGGCTCTGGCCAAGCATCTGCCCATCATTGTGGTGATCAACAAGGTTGACCGGCCCGACGCCCGGATCAGCGAGGTGGTCGACGAGGTCTACGGGCTGTTCATGGACCTGGTGGACGACGATGAGGCCGACAAGCTCGATTTCCCCATCGTCTACGCCGCCGCCCGAGCCGGCCGCGCCTCCCTCGCTCAGCCTGCCGACGGCCAGATGCCGGACTCCGACGACCTCGAGCCGCTGTTCGGCACCCTGATGGAGCACATCCCCGCCCCCAGCTACACCGAAGGTGCCCCCCTGCAGGCCCACGTGACCAACCTCGACTCCTCGCCATATCTGGGACGTCTTGCCCTGTGCCGGGTGATCGAGGGAACCATCCGTCGCGGCCAGCAGGTCACCTGGATCCGGCGCGACGGCAGCACCCAGAACGTCAAGCTGTCCGAACTGCTCATCACCGAGGCTCTCGAGCGCGTCCCGGCAGAGTCCGCCGGTCCGGGCGACATCGTCGCCATCGCGGGCATCCCCGAGATCACCATCGGCGAGACCCTCGGCGACCCGTCCGACCCACGGCCGCTGCCGCTCCTCCACGTCGACGAGCCCTCCATCTCGATGACCATCGGCATCAACACCTCGCCGCTGGCGGGCAGGTCGGGCAAGAAACTCACCGCACGGCTGCTCAAAGCCCGCCTGGACGCCGAACTCATCGGCAACGTCTCCATCCGGGTCCTTCCCACCGAACGGCCCGACACCTGGGAGGTGCAGGGTCGCGGCGAGCTGCAGCTGGCGGTCCTGGTGGAGATGATGCGCCGCGAGGGCTTCGAGCTGACCGTCGGCAAACCCGAGGTGCTCACCCGGGAGATCGACGGCAGGCTCCACGAGCCGGTCGAGCGGCTCACCGTCGACGTGCCCGAGGAACACTTGGGCACCGTCACCCAGCTGATGGGGACCCGAAAGGGCCGGATGGAGCAGATGATCAACCACGGCACCGGATGGGTGCGGCTGGAGTTCACCGTGCCCGCCCGCGGCCTGATCGGGTTCCGGACCGAGTTCCTCACCGATACCCGGGGCACCGGCATCATGCACCACGTCTTCGAGGGCTACGAGCCCTGGGCCGGTGAGATCAAGACCCGCAATACCGGTTCGCTGGTGGCCGACCGGACCGGCAAGGTGACCGCCTACGCCCTGT
>JBKEBV010000222.1:0-5650 GCA_047973315.1 Propioniciclava sp. | reverse complement strand
TCCCGATCTATCTGCGCGCCCTCGGTAACGCCTTCGTCGGCGCTGACACCACGTGGAACGCCACCGGTGCCGTCGGACGAAAGGCATCACCGTTCAACTTCATGCTGCCTCAGCTTTTTGTCTGGTTCTTCCTGGCCTGGACGACGGTGGTCTCGGTATGGCGCGATACGACGTTGGGCTACCTCAACGTGGCGACGGTGTGGAATGTGATCAATCTCCTGGCCCTGACCGCCTTCGTCGTTGTCGCCGCCGCCGAGACGCGGGCGCCCCGATCGCCCCGGGCCGCACCGGAGGCTGAACCCGTTGCGGTCGCCGAGCAGCCGACCCCGACCACGACGGTGGAGATCCTCGACCGCGAGACCATCGCCGATGCCCAGGAGGACACCCACCGGCTTCTTGCTGGTCAACCCGCACCGGAGCCGGCCCACCGGACGCTGACCGTACCCACGGCTGACGCCGACGACGGGGTCGGGAGCATGCCCGCACCGATCCGGCGTCATCCTGCACCCACGTCCGAGGAGATGAACCCATGACCTGGCCCAACCGCTTCAAGTTGCTCGGCGGATTCGTCGTCATCACCATCGTGATGTGTGCTCTCACCCTGCTGTTCAATCAACGTCAGGCGCAGGTGGCGAGTATGACCGCCGTGGTCGAGGCACCCACAGCCTCGGTGGGGTCCGGCTACGGCGGGGTGGTGATCGAACAACAGGTGGTCGCCGGCCAGGAGGTGAAGGCCGGGCAGGAGCTCTTTGTGGTGGCGAGCCCGCAGTTGCTCAACGACATCAGCAATGGCTTCGAGCCGGTGTCCACCGAGGCCTACCGGGTCGACATCACCTCCGGCACCATCAGCTATCGCGCAGTCATCAGTGGACAGGTGCAGGAGGTGGCGGCCTCGAACGGCTCCTATCTGCAGCCGGGTGCCAGTCTGGCCACCATCGCCTCCGATTCGCCGAAGACGGTGCTGGCAACCTTTGAGCTTCAGCCCGGCGACTACGACCGGGTGGAGGAGGGCACCGCGGTGACCCTCAATCTGGCCGACAATCAACAACTCAGCGGAACGGCCACCGACATCAGCGTGACCACCGAGGCAGACCGGGTGCTGACGACGGTGCGCGTCGAGAGCCCGGAGTTGACCGATCCGCGATACGAAAGCCTGACCCGCGTCGGCGCGCCCACCCAAGCCATCCTCAGCCTGCGCCAGGACGGACCCCTCGCCGGTCCGGCAGCCGCAGTTGAGCAGTTTCTGGTGAAGATCGGTCTCCGATGAGACCAGGACGGCGGCTCCGGCGCCTCATCGCTCTGGCTGTTGTCGTGTCGGTGTCCACGGCGTGCGCGGGACCTCCCGGGCCCAGCACGCCCAGCGTACCGGCCACGCCCACCACCCCGGCTTTCCCTCCGGAGGAATTGGCCGATCGGGTCGAGGCGCTGCCGGAGACCTCCGGCCGGAGTCTCAATGCCCGACGGCTCGGCGAGGGTCTGATCCCTCCCACCAATCGTTGGTTCTCCGGACTGGTCTTCGGGGAGGAACCGCAGCCGATCTTTCCGCTTCCGTTGTCCTTCGGGCTGACCGAGGACGGGTTCGCCTTCGGGGTCCCCGAGGTGACCACCACGGAGAAGACGATCATGGGCGGCTACCATCCGGCCGTGTCGGTGACTCGGGCAGGCTCGGAATGGGAGGTCGCCGCCTACGATGATGCGTCGGTGACGCTCAGCAACCCTGCCGGCAGCACGGTGGGGGTCGCTGAAGGATCGCCCTATGTCAGCTACACGGCCGCCGAGGATGTCAGCCTTCATACCGAAGGCCTCACCTGGCGGCGGGCTGGGGGGTACGCGACCGCCGAGGTGGCGGGCACCACGTACGGGCTGGTGACCACCGGAGCCGTGGACGGATCGAGGGTACAGGTTCCCCGCGGCGGTCAGGCGGTCTGGTTCGCGATCCCCACCGGAGGCGATCCCGCCCGGATGGCTGAACTGGCGGCACCGGTCACGGGCACCTCGGTCAGCTACACCGTCGCCGACCGGGCGAGCACGACGCTGACGTACGCCACCCAGGATGACCGGCCGACCGTGCTCGCGGTGATGCCGCACCAGCAGGAGGGGTTGTCCGACGACCTCGACTGCACCCTGGGCCGTTGGCCGAGCATCTACGGCACGCTCACCGCATGTGCCGGGACGCAGATCACCTGGTCAGCCCCCACCTATCCGACGCGTGCCGGGCTGGACCTCAGCCGGCTCACCTCCGCACAGTCCGAGGAACTGCGTGGCGAACTCGCCGCCGATGTCGCCGCCGTTCCCCCTCCCCCCGCTGATACCTACTTCGGTGGCAAAGCCCTCTACCGCGACGCCCAATTGTGGTCGATAGCGGTTCAACTCGGCGCGGACGCCGAAGCGGACGTGCTCCGTGAGCGGATGATCACCGCGCTGGACCGGTGGACGGACCCGGAAGGATGCGAGGAACAGGACGCGGCCTTCTGCTTTGTCTACGATGCCCGGAACCGCGGAATCGTCGGGAGAACCCCGTCGTTCGGGTCGGATGAGTACAACGACCACCACTTCCACTACGGCTACTTCCTGTACGCCGCCGGAGTGCTCGCCGCCGACGATGCCGGCCTGGCCGCTCGCTGGGCGCCGGTCATGGATCTGCTGGCAGCCGACATCGCCCAGGCCCCAGCCTCGGAATTGCTGCCACAGCGGCGGACCTTCGATGTCTACGCCTCCCATTCCTGGGCATCGGGGACCAGCCCGTTCGCGGATGGCAACAACCAGGAGTCGAGTTCTGAGGCGGTGAACGCCTGGGCCGGCCTCACCTTGTGGGCGCAGGCCTCAGGGAACACCATCCTGGAAGCCGAGGCCCGGTGGATGCACGCCCTCGAGGCCCAGGCCGCCCGCGCATACTGGACCGACTTCGACGACACCGACCCGGTGTACGCCGGGTTCGACCACAGCATCAGCCCACTCAATTTTGGTGGCAAACGCGACTATGCGACGTGGTTCTCCCCCGAGCCCGCCGCCGCCCTGGCGATCCTGGTCATCCCGGCCAGCCCGTCGGCGGACCACCTCGCCGGTGATCCGGAGCGCATTCGCGCCAATGTCGCCGAAGCCACTGCCCGCGGCGGGTTCGACCAGACCTATGGCGGTTATCTGCTCATGTACTCCGCACTCGCCGGCGGACCGGACCGGGAGGACGCACTCGCGACGGCTCGGGACCTGTCCGATGAGGCGATTGATGATGGCATCACCCGGACCTATCTCCTCGCATTCTTGATGTCGTTGGCCTGATCCTGGGAGGTGAGGCGTCCGGGGTCGGCCTGCGAGGCGCATCTCAGCGCGCCAGCGAAAATGACGAACGGACCCACGTTTCCGTAGGTCCGTTGTCGCCGATGTCCTGAGACATCACCCGGCGGAGGTGGTGGGATTTGAACCCACGATGGGGTTAACCCCCAAACCCACTTAGCAGGCGGGCGCCATAGACCTGACTAGGCGACACCTCCTCGACCGCCTGACAGGGTACCGGCTCCCGGCGCCCGCAGGCAAAGACGCTTCGCAGCACGAGTATCATCGAACCCGTTCTCTTTGTCCTGAACGGAGCTCTATGGCCGACGAGGCTGACCCGTACGGCCTGCAGGACGTCCCGCTGGACTCCTCGACAGGTGCCACGCGGCCGCTGCGCGCCCTGGTGGGCGAGACCCCCCGGAACACGTCAGGCGGCGGCCGGCGGGTGCACGAGGACTCCGCCGGCGACGCGCGCTTCTCCTCCGGCAGTTCCCGTTCCTCCGGTAGTTCCCGCTCCTCCGGTAGTTCCCGCTCCTTCGGCGGCTCCCTCGGTTGGGCGGCCCTCGGCACCGTCCTCCCGGGGGCAGGGCTGCTGCGCACCCGCTGGCGCGCCTGGGGCGTGGTGATGCTGCTCCTGCTCGCGGTCGTTGTTCTGGCCGGCGCCGCCGCGGCGTACTTCGTGCCGGGCCTGGCGCTCTCGCTCGCCCTCAATCCCACCGCGCTGCTGGCCGTCGGCGGCGCCACCGTCGCTCTCGGCCTGGTCTGGGTGAGCTCGATCCTGGTCACCCACCTCTCCCTGCGTCCGAAGCCGGTCCGCATCTGGCAGCGGCTGGTCGGGGCGATCGTCGTCGGAGCCCTGACACTGATCGTCGCCGTGCCGAGTGCTGTGGCAGCCCGGCTGTCCTATGACACGTCGGTGGCGATCGCCGGCGTCACCGCCGTCGGCACCCCGAGCGACGACGCCACCGACGGCAACGTGATCGACCCCTGGGCCAACAAACCCCGACTCAATGTGCTGATCCTCGGCGGGGACAACGGTCAGGACCGCGACGAGGATCTGGGGGCGCGGACCGACACCGTCATCCTCGCCTCGATCGACACCGCCACCGGCGAGACGACGCTGATCAGTCTCCCGCGACAGACCCAGCGGATGCCCTTTCCCGAGGGTTCCGAGCTCGCCGCCGTGTGGCCGTACGGTTTCACCAACGGGGTTCCTGACAACGCGGACTACTTCCTCAACGCGGAGTATCACAACATTCCGGTGCTGGCCCCGTCAGCCATCCCCACCGACGTCCAGGATCCCGGCGCCTGGGTCCTCAAACAGTCCGTCGGCGCCGCCCTCGGCCTTGAGGTCGACTACTACGCCATGGTCAATATGGACGGTTTCATCGAGTTCATCAACGCGCTGGGTGGTATCGACGTCAACATCAGCGTCCCGGTCCCGGTCGGCGGCGTCTCCTCGACCAACACCCCGCCGGACCGCTGGCTGCCTCCGGGCCCGGATCAGCATCTCAACGGCACCAATGCCCTCTGGTACGCCCGCGGGCGGTACGGAACCACCGACTACGAGCGCATGGCCCGGCAACGCTGCGTGATCCGCGCGGTCGCCGCGCAGGCCGACCCCTACACGGTGCTGACCAACTACGAGGCCCTCACCAAGGCTGGAACCAATATCGTCCAGACTGATGTCCCCGATTCCCGGCTCGCCGCACTGCTGACGCTGGCGCTCAAGGTCAAGGACCAGAAGATGCGCAGCCTCTCCTTCGAGCACGGCAAGGACGGCTTCTCCACCACCTACCCCGACTGGGACCTGGTCCGCAGCCAGGTGCAGACCGCGATCGAACCGCCGGCCCGCTCACCGAAGCCGTCGGCATCGGCATCCTCGGCCGCGAGCCCGTCGCCGAGCGCCGGCAGCGCCTCCCCGACCTCGGAGGAACCCCTGGACGAGTGCGCCTACGACCCGAACGCCGAGGACGAGGAACGCTGAGCGGCGCACGGAGGCCACCAGGGCCGGCCAGGTGCAGCCGCCCGATCGGCCCTCACGGGAGGTTGCGGTACCCCCGCTGAGCATCCAGCCGCCGGGCGATGTCGGCGGCAACCTCATCGAGCTGATCGGACCGATCCACCGCAACGACGAGAACGACGCGTTCGTCCGCACTCCGGTGGAGCGTGATCCGGCCAGGAACACCGGTGACGCGGGTCACTTCCTCCCACCGGCCGCGCCGGGTTCCGGCCGGCTCGACGACGGCGTAGCCGTCCTCGTCAAGGACGACCGTGACCTCCTGCCGTTGGGCCGCTGCGGCCGCCAGCCCGAGCAGAGCGACGCCGAGAACGATGAGCACGATCCCGAGGACGACCAGGGCTCCCGGCCAGGCGA
>JBKEBV010000126.1:0-1697 GCA_047973315.1 Propioniciclava sp. | reverse complement strand
GGGCTACTATCACCCGCTCTACGACCTGGCTCGGCACGAGTGGGACGTCAGCGGGTGCGAGGACGTGGTGGAGGCCGGTCGTCTCCCGCGTCTGGGTTGGAGTAGCGAGATCGCGGGTACGGTCCATCAGGCCGCCGCCGAGGCCAGCGGCATTCCAGCGGGCACGCCGGTCATGGTGGGCACGACCGATGCGCCCGCGGAGGCCGTCGGCTGCGGGGTGGTGGCCGAGGGCGACCTGATGGCGATGTACGGCTCCAGCGGATACTTCATCCGGGTGGGGGAGTCGGTGGCCACGCACCCGGACCTGTGGGCGGCACCCTTTGTCTTCGAGGGGACGTCGGTGCTGGCAGCAGGGACGTCCACGGCAGGCACAGCGACCCGGTGGATTGCTGAAGAATTGGGAATTGTCGCCGACCACGACGCCGCAACCTTCGCTCGGCTGATGGAACTGGCGTCGGAGTCTGAGCCGGGCGCGCGCGGTGTGGTGGCTTTGCCTCACTTCGCGGGAGAGCGGACTCCGTTCCAGGACCCAGCCAGCCGCGGGGCGTTCGTGGGTCTCGGGCTGGACCATACCCGCGCCGATGTGGCCCGTGCGCTCCTGGAAGGGGTGGGGCACTCCATCGCGGAGGCGATAGCGACGTTCGGGCGGGCCGGGGCGTCGATCTCTCGGGTGACCGCGGTGGGTGGGGCGACCCGGAATGAGTTCATCATCGGCACGGTGTCCTCGATTACCGGTCTGGACCAGCACGTCACCGACTCCCAAGGGGCAGCGTTCGGGGATGCCTTCCTGGCAGCGCTGGGCGTGGGGGCTGTGGCCGATCCATCCGAGGCGGTCAGGTGGTCCCACGAGCGGACCACCGTCAGTCCCGACCCAGCCACCACGGACCGGCTGCGCGCCGACCACTCCGACTATGTGGCCCTCTACCGTGCGCTCGCCCCCTGGAATCAGGAAAGGACACCGTCGGTATGAGCACCGTCGATGAGTTCGACGACGGAGGGCGTATCGCCGCACTCGTGGCTGATGGCGTGGCCGTCTCCGCCGGGGATCGGGTGTCGGTCTTCGTCACCGATGTGGCGGCCATGGATGCGGCGTCGGCGTTCGTGGGCGAGTGCTGGCGGCGGGGGGCCGTACCGCAGGTGCTCGCGACCGATGAGCGCTTCGATGAGGCAGCGTTGCGCTGGGCTGATGACGCTATCCTCGCTGAGGCGCCGCCGCTGGAGGCCGAGGCCATGCGGTGGTCGGATGTGCACGTGTCGTTTCGGGCGATGGTCCGTCCTGAGGTGGCGGCACCACCCGAGCGGATCGCGGCCCTGCGTCGCGGTCGCGGTCTGGTCTCCACGATGCGGTGGCAGGGCACCCGCTGGGCTCTGGTCCGGGTGCCGACTCCCGCGTGGGCCAACGCGGTAGGGCTGGATCCCCAGCGGCTCCTCACCGAATGGGAAGCCTCCTTTGACGCTGACTGGCCCGACGGTGCCACACGGATGGGCGCCCTGTGTGAACGGCTGTCCGCGGCCCAGGATGTGGTCATCACCTCGCCCGGGACGCACCTGCAGCTCGGGGTCACCGGACGGCTCTGGGTTCCGTTCTCCGGAAACGCCAACTGGCCCGACGGAGAAATCGCCACCGCACCGGTGGAGAATCAGGTCAACGGTGTCATCACGTTTCCGGGTGACTTCTGGTTCGCCGGGGTGCGGGT
>JBKEBV010000124.1:0-24254 GCA_047973315.1 Propioniciclava sp. | reverse complement strand
CGGCTCGTGCTTCTGGTCGCGTTCAGCGACTCCGACAGGAACCTGTTCCGTGAGACCTTCGACCAGTTGGTGATTGCGCTGACCGAGCCGCGCAATGTCCAGCGCCTTGTGGAGGAGGGCGCCTCGTTCGAGGGGTTCATGGGCGAACTGAACGCCCTGGTGGACGAGGACTGACCCGCATACCCGGTCGCCACCATGTCGGGGGCACCCCGTAGGCTGCCTGCCATGGCTCTGGAGAGTTCTGCGGAGAACCCGCAGCCGCTGCGCGCGGTGGTCGGGGCGCTCAAGGCATGGGTGGAGCGGACCCAGCCCATCTGGGTCGAGGGTCAGATCATCCAGGTCAAGCGGCGGGCGGGATACGCAGTCCATTTCCTCACGCTGCGCGACCGGTTGGCCGAAGTCTCGGTCAGCGTCAGCGTCGCCACCGCCGTTCTCGACGCCGCCGGGCCGGTGCTGGAAGGCGTCCAGGTCACCGCCCAGCTACGGGCCACGGTCTATCCGGCGAACGGATCGCTGACATTCGAGTGCCGGGAGCTGCGCCCCTCGGGTGAGGGCAGGCTGCTGGCGCACCTGGAGCAGCGGAAACGCGCGCTGCAGGCCGAGGGCTTGTTCGCTCCGGAGTTGAAGCGGCGGCTGCCGTTCCTCCCCCGGGCTGTCGGGCTGATCACCGGCAAGGATTCAGCGGCCGAGCGGGATGTGGTGGCGACCATCACTCAACGGTGGCCGTCGGCGCGCATCGAGGTTCGGCACACGCTCGTCCAGGGACCCCAGAGTGTCGACCAGGTCCGGGAGGCGTTGGCGGCGCTGGACCTCGATGGTGACGTCGAGGTGATCATCGTGGCGCGTGGGGGCGGCTCCCTGGAGGACCTGCTGCCCTTCTCCGACGAAGGCCTCGTGCGATCGGTCCACGCCTGCATGACACCAGTGGTGAGCGCGATCGGACACGAGACCGACACCCCGATCCTCGATCTCGTGGCCGACATCCGGGCATCGACGCCCACCGACGCCGCCAAGCGGGTGGTGCCTGACGCCGCGGAGGAAGTGCGCGTGATCGCCACGGGGCGCGACCGGCTCCGCGCGGCCGTCACCCGCCGCGTCCACAGCGAACAGCAGCGCCTCACCGACCTCCGTTCACGCCCGGTCCTGCAGAACCCGGCCGGCACCGTCGATCTGCACCGCGAACGCCTTGATGCGTGGGCGGATCGACTCGCCCGCGCGGTGGGGAGGCGCCTCGAGCGCGAGCAGGACCGGCTCACCCACGATCTGCAACGGATTCGCACCCTCTCCCCCAGGGCCACGCTGCACCGAGGCTATGCGATCCTGAGCACCGACGACGGCAACCCGGTGGCATCAGTCAGCGATGTCGCCACCGACGACATCGTCATCGCCCGCATCGCCGACGGAGAGATCGCCGCCGCCGTCATCGACACCGACCTTCATACCGGACCTGAGGAGAGCCATGAGTAAGTCCGACACCAGCGACGAGGACCTCAGTTACGAACAGGCGCGTGAGCAACTCGTGGAGGTCGTCCGACAACTCGAAGCGGGCGACGCTCCACTGAGCGCCTCGGTCGAGCTGTGGGAGCGCGGCGAGAAGCTCGCGACAGTGTGCCAGCGATGGCTGGACGGGGCGAAACAGCGGATTGAGGCCGCCCGACCGGCCGACGACGGACGGCTGGCGCACTGACGGCCGCGCGTGCTCTACACTGGTCGCCGCGTGTCCTCATCGTCTAGCGGCCTAGGACTCCGCCCTTTCACGGCGGCAACACGGGTTCGAATCCCGTTGGGGATGCCAACCATGGCCCTTGCTCAGACTCCGGTTTGATCGAGGGTCGCTGCATCTCGGCCACGAGACCGCGCACCCTCGCCCATGGTCGCGGGGCCCCGTCACTGCCCGATGCAGAGCCCGCTGAGAAGGCCCCGCGCACGGAAGCGGGCGCCGATTCGCGTCCGACCGCCCGGTTCGGTTATAGTTTTCGCCGCCGGCCCGAAAGGGTCGCAGGCCTTGAAACAAGGCCCCGTAGCGCAGTTGGTTAGCGCGCCGCCCTGTCACGGCGGAGGTCGCGGGTTCGAGTCCCGTCGGGGTCGCCGCCCAACCGGGCGCGGCCAGGTAGCTCAGTTGGTACGAGCGTCCGCCTGAAAAGTGGAAGGTCACCGGTTCGACCCCGGTCCTGGCCACCACCTCGAGACAGCGGGTTCCGGCAGGGACCCGCTGTTGGTGTTTCCTCAATCTTGGCTATCCTGCGGCCAAGGCGCCTTCTCAGAACGCGGGTCACTGGCGGGACCCCGTTGGTGAGTCCCGTGGTGGTGAGCGCCGGGGCGCTATTACTCATCACTCGGCCCCCGACCACCTGTCAGGTACGCCCGGCACCGCATCGGACAAAACCGACGGCTCACCCGGTGCCCTCCGCCCGCTGCCCTTTCTCCGGCATCCCGGACAGTCCTGTCATCGCCACACGCCTCTCGTCGACCTCCGCGGCTCTCCCCCGTGACATCCCGGAGCACCTCAGGTGAGGTAGGCCCTCGCCCAGCAGCTGAGTTCAGCGAAGTAGTGTGCCCGCGGCTCCGGGCGGGAAAGGGACAGATCATGGATCCCGTCCTGGATGCGCACCAAGGTGAGGTGGTGGCCCAGCCGGGTAGCCGCTGCCGCCATGTCCCTCACATCGAGCACGGTGTCCGCGGTCGCGGCCCGGGGCGAGTAACGCCGCAGCCGGACGGTCGCGGCTGCGGTGGCGACGAACACCGGACAGTCGATGTCGAGCCCGGCGGCGACCCGCTGGTGCCCGCGCAGGATGGCCCGCAGCCAGCCCACCCGGATCGGACGGGCGGTGTCGGTCTTGAGCCGGAGGTCGTAGGACCATTTCCCGTTGTACTTCTCATGGGTGGTCCGCACGAACACCGGCTCATCCCAGTCCGGCACCGGGATCACCGCCGTCGGACGGCTGCGGCCCCACTGCTCCAGCAGCGGACGGATCAGGCCGGCGGCAGCCGTGGGACCGTGGGAATCGAGCCAGGGCGAATTGAGCGCCAGCCCGGCCACCTCACCGGGGCGGGCATCGACCCACAGGCTCGCGGCGAGCCCGCCGGTTGAATGCCCCATGACGACGAGCCGGTCATGCTCGCCGGCGATGATCTCCGCCGCCTGGTCAAGTTCCTCGGCGTAGTCACCGAGGTCGGCGATGTAGGCGTAGAGCTGACCCTCCTGGAAGCTCCGGCCGTACCGCCGCAGATCAACGGCGTAGAAGGCGAATCCCATCGACTCGACGTGGTCGGCCAGATGGGTCTGGAAGAAGTAGTCGTTCCACCCGTGGACATAAAGCACCGCCCCGGACGCCGACCGACGGGCGGGGTCCACACGGCGGACCAGAGTGCCGACCAGCGGATCGTCGGGCTCGCCGTCCTCCGGTGTCGCCGCAATCGGCAGGTCCCGGACCTCGAAACCAAGCAGAAGAGCATCAGGCCGCCATCCGGCGCCCGATGCGGAGGGATCAGCCAGCGGACCGACGGGCCGCAGGACGGTCGTCCTCGTCGTCCTCCGCGGCGTAGGGGTCGTCGTAGTCGTCGGCGGGATCCACGTTCGGGGTGTCCCAACTCGCTGACCCTCCCCGAAGCTCACGCTCCAAGGACGAGAAGTCAGTGTCGACGGTGCGGTACTTGAGATCGCGAGCGACCTTGGTCTGCTTCGCCTTTGCACGGCCGCGCCCCATACGGGTCGACCCCCTTTAGCGTCTGGCGGTCTAGCCGCGTGAGTCATCTGTCGTGGTGCAGATGTTACCGTGCCACGCCGACCGACTCAAAGCCGACCCGGCGCGCGTCGGTCAGGTCGCCGGATGATCCCCGACCAGGTCAACCGGTCGCCCTCCGTCGCTGATTGCCACCTGTCCGAGAACCCAGGCCCGCAGCCCGCGTCCAGCGCTCACCGACAGCAGCGTGTCGACCGAGTCCGCCGGCGCCACGAGCACCATGCCGACGCCCATGTTGAGGGTCGCCTCGATATCGGGCCGGGACACCCGGCCCACCTGCTGGACCAGCGAGAAGAGCGGGTCGGGGGTCCAGGAGGCACGCTCCAGCCTTGCCCGTACCCCGGCGGGCAGCACCCGGGCGAGATTGTTCGCCAGGCCGCCACCGGTGACGTGGCTGATGGCGTGCACCTCGGCAGCATCGATGAGCGCGAGGATGTTCTTCGCATACACGGTGGTCGGGGTCAGGAGCGCCTCACCGAGGGTCGTGCCGAGGTCGTCCACGTGACGACCCAGGTCCCAACCAGCCTGCTGCAGCAACACATGTCGCACCAGGCTGTAACCGTTGCTGTGCAGGCCTGAGGAGGCGAGCCCGATCACGACGTCACCGGCACGCACCCGCTCGGGCCCGAGGATCCGGTCGCGCTCGACCACCCCGGTGGTGGCACCGGCGATGTCGTACTCGTCGGCCTCCAGAAGCCCCGGGTGCTCGGCGGTCTCCCCGCCCAGGAGCGCCGCCCCGGCCACCTCGCAGGCAGCAGCGATCCCGGAGACGATCGACGCGATCCGTTCGGGCACCACGCTGCCGCAGGCGATGTAGTCGGTCACGAAGAGCGGTTCGGCACCGACGACGACGAGGTCGTCCACCAGCATGCCGATGAGGTCAAAACCGATGGTGTCGTGGCGGTCCAGCGCCTGGGCGATGGCGACCTTGGTGCCGACCCCGTCGGTGGAGGTGGCCAGCACCGGGTGGTCGTAAGAGGCCAGCGCTGAGGCGTCGAAGAAGCCCGCGAACCCTCCGAGGCCGCCGAGAACCTCCGGGCGATGGGTACGGGTCACATGCGCCTTCATGAGTTCGACGGCGCGATCCCCGGCCTCGATGTCGACGCCCGCTGCGGCGTAGGCGGACTGCTCAGTCATCGGAATCCTCCAGATTCAGGCGCATCTCCTCGGCGACACCCGCCGGGACCGCGATCGGATACTTGCCGTCGAAGCAGGCCCGGCACAGACGCTTCCTGGGCACACCCACCGAGGCGACCAGCCCTTCGAGGCTGATGTAGGCCAACGAGTCCGCACCCAGCGAACGGCAGATCTCCTCGGTGGTCATCCCGGGGGCGATCAGCTCAGCGCGGGTGGCGAAGTCGATCCCGTAAAAACACGGCCACTCCACCGGCGGCGAACTGATCCGCACGTGGACCTCGGCCGCGCCCGCCTCGCGGAGCATCTTCACCAGGGCACGCTGGGTGTTGCCGCGCACGATCGAGTCGTCGACGACGACGAGCCGCTTACCTTCGATCACATCAGGGATCGGATTGAGCTTGAGGCGGATGCCGAGCTGCCGGATCGTCTGGGACGGCTGGATGAAGGTGCGGCCCACGTAACTGTTCTTGACCAGCCCGAGGCCGTAGGGGATGCCGGACGCCTCGGCGTAGCCGACGGCGCTCGGAATACCCGATTCAGGTGTCGGAATCACCAGATCGGCATCCACCGGCGATTCCAAGGCGAGCGTGCGGCCGATCTCGACCCGCGCCGAGTGCACCCGCCGGCCGCCCAGCAGGGTGTCGGGGCGGGCCAGGTAGACGTACTCGAAGATGCACGTCTTGGGCTGAGCCTCAGCGAAGCGGGTCGACCGCAGTCCGCCGGAATCGATGCTGATCAGCTCGCCGGGCTCAACCTCGCGGATGTAGGTGGCGCCGACGATATCGAGGGCTGCAGTCTCAGAGGCCACCACCCAGCCGCGTTCCAACCGCCCCAGCACCAGCGGTCGGACGCCGTGCGGATCGCGGGCGGCGTAGAGCGCCTGGGAGTCCATGAAGGTGAAGCAGAACGCTCCCTTGAGGCGCGGGAGGACCTGCAGCGCGGCATCCCAGGTTGTGCCCTCGAAGCTGCCCAGCAACGCGGTGACGAGCCAGGTGTCGTTGGTGGAATCGAGGGAGTTCTTGGCGGCAACCCGGGCGGTCTCGTCCCGCTCATGCAACCAGTGCTGCAGTTCCTCGGTGTTGGTCAGGTTGCCGTTGTGGCCCAGGGCGAGACCACCGTTCGCGGTCGCCCGGTAGGTCGGCTGGGCGTTCTTCCACACCGAGGCACCGGTGGTCGAGTAACGGTCGTGGCCGATGGCGAGATGCCCGGTCAGCGAGTTGAGGGCCGGCTCATCGAAGACCTGGGAGACCAGCCCCATGTCCTTGAAGACCATGATCCGCTCACCGTCACTGACGGCCATTCCTGCCGATTCCTGACCCCGGTGCTGCAACGCGAACAGACCGTAGTAGGTGAGTTTGGCGACCTCCTCACCGGGTGCCCAGACGCCGAAGACCCCGCACTCCTCGGCAGGCTTCGGGTCGTCACACGGATCCTGACCGGATGTGGCTGGAAGCACGCGCGCAGTCTACTCGTTCCGGCCGGACTGCTCAGTGAGCCATCGCGTCACGGATAGGACTCTCCCAGGCCGACCTGATCGTCGCCAGCGGCAGCACGAACTGTCCCACCACCTCGAGCACGTCGCCGTCCACCACCTCCCCGAGCCGGGTCACCCGAACACCGTTGTCGGCGCAGAGCGCCGCCAAGGCGTCGTAATGCTCACCGGAGATCGACAGCAGCGCCCGCCCCGGGGACTCCGAGAACAGGGCGACGGTGGGGTCACCGTCGGGGAGCGTCAGCGAGACGCCCCGGTGGTTGCGCAGGCAGGACTCGACCAGTGCCTGCGCCAGCCCGCCGTCGGACAGGTCGTGCGCCGAACTCACCAGACCACGGCGGGCAGCGGTGCGCATCACAGCAGCGAGCGCCTTCTCCGCACCCAGGTCGGGCGTCGGCGGCATACCACCGAGATGGTCATGGATCGCCTGAGCCCACGAGGACCCCGAGAGTTCCTCGCGCGTCGTACCGAGCAGCACCACGGCGTCGCCGGGAAAGGCGAAGCCCATCGGGATCCGGCGGGCGACATCGTCGAGAATGCCGAGCATCCCGACCACCGGGGTCGGGTGGATGTTCACCTGGTCGGTCTGGTTGTAGAAGCTCACGTTCCCGCCGGTGACCGGCGTACCCAGTGCGGTGCACCCGTCGACAAGCCCGAGAACACTCTCAACGAACTGCCACATGACGTCGGGATCCTCCGGCGAACCGAAGTTGAGACAGTCGGTGATCGCGACCGGCTCGGCCCCGGTCACCGCGACATTGCGGTAGCTCTCCGCGAGCGCCAACTGAGCACCCAGATACGGGTTGAGCAGGCAGAAGCGGGCGTTGCAGTCGGTGGCGAGCACGATCCCGAGACCGGTCTCCTCATCGATCCGCAGGACGCCGGCGTCCTCCGGCTGCGCCAGGACGGTGTTGCCGCGGACGTAACGGTCGTACTGGTCGGTGATCCAGCTCTTGTCGGCCACGTTCGGCGAACCGGCGACCTGCAGCAGCTGTTCGGCGAGTTCATCCCCCGAGCCGGCCCGGGGCAGCACCTCGGCCCGCCGGGCGTTCAGGGCGTCGATCCAGTCCGGTCGCGCGAAGGGCCGGTTGTACACCGGGCCCTCGTGCGCAACGGTTCTCGGGTCGACGTCGACAACGCGCTCGCCGTGGTAGTCGATGAGCAGCCGGTCACCCTCGATGACCTCCCCCACCACCGTCGCCAAGACGTCCCACCGTTCACAGATGGCCAGGAAGGTGTCGACGTCCTCAGGCTTCACCACCGCCATCATCCGTTCCTGGCTCTCGCTCATCAGGATCTCCTCCGGCGAGAGCATCGGATCGCGCAGGACGACCGCATCGAGGTCGACGTGCATGCCGCCGTCGCCAGCGCTGGCGAGCTCCGAGGTCGCACACGAGATGCCGGCGGCGCCGAAGTCCTGAATGCCTTGGATGATGCCGGCAGCGAACAGCTCGAGGGTGCACTCGATGAGCAGCTTCTCCATGAACGGATCGCCGACCTGGACGCTGGGACGCTTGGCGGGACCGTCGGCGTCGAAGGTCTCCGAGGCGAGGATCGACGCTCCGCCGATCCCGTCACCGCCGGTGGCGGCACCGTACATGATCACCTTGTTGCCGGTTCCGGTGGCCGCGGCCCGCTTGAGGTCATCGTGCTTCAGAACACCCACGCACAGCGCGTTGACCAAGGGGTTACCCAGGTAGGTCTCGTCGAAGACCACCTCGCCACCGAGGTTGGGCAGGCCCAGGCAGTTGCCGTAGCCGCCGACACCGGCCACCACACCGGGCAACACCCGGGCGGTGTCGGGCTCGTGCAGCGGGCCGAACCGGAGCGGGTCCATCACACCGATCGGGCGGGCTCCCATGGCGAGGATGTCGCGGACGATGCCCCCGACGCCGGTCGCGGCGCCCTGGTAGGGCTCCACATAGCTCGGATGGTTGTGCGACTCGATCTTGAAGGTGACGGCCCAGTCACCGCCGATATCCACCACACCGGCCTGCTCGCCGATGCCGGCGAGCAGCGGCCCGCGCGGCGTCATGTCCCCCACTGCCCCGAACCGCTTCAGGTGGATCTTGGACGACTTGTAGGAGCAGTGCTCCGACCACATGACCGAGTACATCGCGAGCTCGCAACCCGTGGGGCGCCGGCCGAGAATCTCCTTGATGCGCTGGTACTCCTCAGCCTTCAGCCCGAGTTCGGCCCACGGCTGCTCCGCGTCGGGTGTTTCCATCGCTTGGGTAACGGTGTCGACCACGGGCCCCAAGATAGCGTGCCGGGACCCTCAGAACGCACCGGCGGGCGCTGCTGGACGCGGTCAGACGCGGGCGGCGAGGAAACGCTGAACGCTGGTGAAGAAGGCCCGACCGTCGAGGGTGGGCGACGTCAACGCCTCGACGTTGTGCTCCGGGTGCGGCATCAGGCCGACGACGTTGCCGCGGGCGTTGGTGATGCCGGCGATGTCATGGGCAGAACCGTTGGGGTTGCGGTCGAGGTAGCGGAACACGATCTGGTTCTCACCTTCGAGGCGGGCGAGCGTGTCATCGTCGGCGAGGTAGCGGCCCTCGCCGTTCTTGAGGGCGATGGTGATCTCCTGCCCTTCCGCGAAGTCGAGGGTCCATACCGTGTCCCGGCTCTCCACCCGCAGACGTTGGTCGCGGCACACGAAGGTGTGGCTCTCGTTGCGGATGAGCGCTCCCGGGAGCAGATGCGACTCGCACAGCACCTGGAATCCGTTGCAGATACCCAGGACCGGGAGCCCCTGCTGGGCGGCGGCGATGACCTCGGTCATGATCGGGCTGAACCGGGCGATGGCGCCACAGCGCAGGTAGTCGCCATAGCTGAACCCGCCGGGCAGGATGACGGCGTCCACGCCCTCGAGGTCATGGGATCCGTGCCACAGAGCCACCGGATCGGCGCCGCAGAGCCTGACGGCCCGGGTGGCGTCCTGGTCGTCCAGCGATCCGGGGAAGGTGACCACCCCGACGCGGGTCACCGGCGCTCCACCCGGACGTCGTAGGCCTCGATGACGGTATTGGCGAGCAGCTTCTCGGCCGCATCGCGCACCTCAGCCAGAGTGTCATCGGTGACCTCGCCCTCAACGGTCACCTCGAACCGTTTGCCCTGGCGCACCGTCAAACCGGTGAACCCGAGCCGGTGCAGCGCTCCGGTCACGGCTTTGCCCTGGGGGTCGAGGATCTCGGGCTTGGGCATCACATCAACGACCACTCGCGCCATGGCAGGCATGCTATCGGACCCAGCAGACTGCTCCGCGACGTCGTCCGCGGAGAAGGCACCGCCCACGATGAGGTCGGCGCGTGGTGTCGACCCGAGGTCGAAGGGAAGGTCCTCGCCGGCGACAGCGGGAAGGTCAAGAGGATGCCCGGTCAGCCGTTCGAAGGCCTCCATGTAGCGCAGTCGGGTCGCCTCGACGACCACACCGGGAAGGGCCGGCGGCGGCGTGCCGCCACCGCGGTCCCAGCCGGACTCATGGGCCAGCCAGTCGCGGACGAACTGCTTGTCGAAACTCTCCAGCCGCGATCCCGGGGCCCAGGTCGCGGCGTCCCAGAACCGGGACGAGTCAGGGGTGAGCACCTCGTCGGCCAGGACGAGGGTGCCGTCGGACCGGCGACCATACTCGACCTTGGTATCGGCGAGGATGAGCCCGCGTTTCCGGGCGATCTCCTCGGCCTGCCGGTAGAGGTGCAGCGTCCGCGCCCGCAGGGCCTCGGCCAATTCCTGGCCGTGGAGTTCGACGATGCGTTCGAAGGAGACGTTCTCGTCGTGCTCGCCCGCCGCCGCCTTGACAGCCGGGGTGAACAGGGGTTCGGGCAGGCGGGAACCGTCCTCGAGACCCTCCGGGAGCGGGATACCGCAGACGGTGCCGAATGCGCTGTACTCAGCCCAGCCGGAACCGGTCAGGTAGCCACGGGCGACACACTCGACCGGAATCATGTCAAGTTTCTCGGCGACGATGGCGCGCCCCTGGACGGCGGCCGGAACGTCGGTGGAGATCACGTGGTTGGGCTCATCGAGCTGATCGAACCACCACAGGCTCATCTGGGTGAGCACCACCCCCTTGTCGGGGACCGGCGAGGACAGCACATGGTCATAGGCGCTGATGGCGTCAGTGGCCACCATCAGGTAGCGCCCCCGGTCACGGCCCGCGGCGGCATCATCGGCGTCGGGGAGCTCGTACAGACGACGGACCTTGCCGGCGTGGGCGAGCGGGAGGTCGAGACTGAAGGAGTCGGTCACGGGCGAAATCCTAGACCAGCGCAGGTCACAGGACTGCAGCGGGTACGTAGGTGGCGGCCTCAGGATGACGGTCGGCGAGGTCCTGCACCCGGCGGGCCAGCGTTGCCACCTGGTCCCGGGCCACACCGACGAGGTCGAGCGGGTCGGCGGCAGCGTCGGCGAGGGCTTCGCGGGTGATGCCGAGGCGGGGATCACCGGCCAGGCGGTCGAGCAGATCATTGTCCTTGCGTCCGGTGAGCCGCATATCAAGCGCGACCGCGACAGCATGCTCCTTGATGGCCTCGTGGGCGATCTCCCGGCCGACGCCGTGCCGGACGGCGGCCATCAGCACCTTGGTGGTGGTGAGGAAAGGAAGATACCGTTCGAGTTCGGCCTCGATCACCGCCGGGAAGGCACCGAACTCGGCCAGGACGGTGAGGAAGGTCTCGAACAGCCCGTCGAGGGCGTAGAAGGCGTCAGGCAGAGCGACCCGCCTCACCACCGAACAGGACACGTCGCCCTCGTTCCACTGGTCACCGGCGAGTTCGCCGACCATGCCGGCATAGCCCCGCAGCACGACGGCGAGGCCGTTGACGCGCTCACACGACCGGGTGTTCATCTTGTGAGGCATCGCCGAACTACCGACCTGGCCCTCTTTGAATCCCTCAGTGACGAGCTCGGCACCGGCCATCAGACGGATCGACGTGGCCACATTGCTCGGTGCGGCGGCCACCTGGGCCAATGCGGTGAGCGCGTCGACGTCGAGCGAGCGGGGATACACCTGTCCCGTGGCGGTCAGCACCCGGGAGAAGCCGAGGTGCGCGGCGACACGGCGTTCGAGTTCGACGAGTTTGACGGCATCGCCGCCCAGCAGGTCGAGCATGTCCTGGGCGGTGCCGACGGGACCCTTGATGCCACGAGCGGGGTAACGCTCGATGAGGTCGTCGAGCCGCTCGAGGCCGACGAGGAGTTCGTCGGCGGCGTTGGCGAAGCGCTTGCCCAGCGTGGTCACCTGGGCGGCGACGTTGTGCGACCGTCCGGTGACGGGCTGATCGGTATACTCGAACGCACGGCGGGTCAGCGCGACCAGCACGGCGATGACCCGCTCCCGCACGAGCCGCAGACCGCTGAGAATCTGGAACTGCTCGACATTCTCGGTGAGATCCCGCGAGGTCATGCCCTTGTGAATGTGCTCGTGGCCAGCGAGGGCGTTGAACTCCTCGATCCGCGCTTTGACGTCGTGCCGGGTCACCCGTTCCCGCGCAGCGATGGACGCGAGATCGATTCGGCCCACCACCGCTCGGTAGGCAGCGATCACCGTGTCAGGGTCGTCACCTCCGAAGTCAACGCCGAGGTCCCGTTGCGCTTCCAGAACCGCCAACCACAACTCGCGTTCGGCGACGATCTTGCGCTCAGGACTCCACACATCCCGCATCGCGGCCGAGGCGTAGCGGGTGGCGAGGACGTCGGGAACGGTCATGGGCAACTCCTGCTCGGTGGGCCGGCACGTGAACGACGGCAATTCTCTCACGCCGACACTCACCCACTCACCACCGAAGCCCGGGGACGGACAGCACCTGGCGCACCGATCCGAACGTGGCGCACCAACCGCCCGCTGGCTCACCAGGCATCACGCGCCCGGTGACCTCCGGCGTCGCGGGCGCACCAGGGGCGCTCGGCGGCACGTGGCGCGCTCAGAGAACCGGGGTGGAAATTCCTCCGGCGGCAGCCCGGGCGGCGATGTCGCCCCGGCAGAAGAGTGCGGGGGCGTCGAGGGCGGCGACCGCAGCGTAGGCGTCGGCGCGCGCGGTATCGAGGTCCTCGGCCCGGGCAACGACGGCCAGGACCCGGCCACCGGTGGCGACCAATTCGCCGGCCTCGTTGCGGCCCGTTCCGGCGTGGATGATGTGCACGTGGTCGTCGGACCCCTCCAAGCGCGGACCAGCAATGACACCGCCGCGGTCCGGCGTTCCGGGGTAGCCATCGGCGGCCAGCACCACCACGACAGCGGCATCTGAACTCCAGGCGAGCGGGCCCACCTCATGAAGCCGGCCGGTCGCAGCGGCGTGAAGCACCTCCCCCAGCGGGGATTCGAGCAGGGCCAGGACCCCTTGGGTCTCCGGGTCACCGAAGCGGGCGTTGAACTCCACCACCCGGAGACCGCGGCTGGTCAGCGCGAGGCCGGCGTAGAGCAGGCCCACGAACGGGGCACCGCGCCTCGCCATGGCGTCGACGGTCGGCTGAACCACCCGGCTCATGATCGCCTCCACCAGGCCATCCGGGGCCCAGGGCAGCGGGGTGTAGGCGCCCATGCCTCCCGTATTCGGGCCGGTGTCGCCCTCACCGGCCCGCTTGAAGTCCTGCGCGGGCTGCAGCGGCAGACAGGTCTCACCGTCGGTGATGGCGAACAGGCTCACCTCGGGCCCGTCGAGATACTCCTCAATGACGACCGGCAGCGCGTCGGCGGCATGAGCCAGCGCGGCGTCCCGATCATCGGTCACGATCACGCCCTTGCCGGCGGCCAGTCCGTCAGCCTTGACCACGTACGGCGCGCCGAAACGGTCGAGCGCCGCGGCAACCTGATCCAGGCCGGTGCAGTAGTCACTCTCGGCCGTGGGCACGCCAGCCTCGGCCATGATCTGCTTGGCGAACTGCTTCGATCCTTCGAGCCGAGCCGCCTGCTCCGAGGGTCCGAAGCAGGCGATACCAGCAGCGCGTACCGCGTCGGCGACGCCCACCACGAGCGGCGCCTCCGGGCCGATGACGACCAGATCTGCGCCGACCGACGCGGCGAGGCCGACGACGGCGGCACCGTCGGTGGCCTCCACGGGGTGATTCGTCGCGATCATGGCCGTGCCGGGATTGCCGGGCGCACAGTGAAGATCACCCACCGAGGGATCGTGAGCGAGCGCGAGCGCCAAGGCATGCTCGCGACCGCCATTGCCGAGAATGAGGACGCTTCGTTCGGTCACGGTCGTCAGCCTACGCAGGCGGGCGTCGCGCGCGATGCCATGTTCACACCAGGTCGTGGATCATGATGACCTGCTCGCGGCCCGGGCCGACCCCGATGCCGGAGATCCGGCAGCGGATGAGCTCTTCGAGTCGCTTCACGTAGGCCTGTGTGGTGGCCGGGAGATCCTCGAAGCGGCGACACCCGGAGATGTCCTCGGTCCACCCGGGCATGGACTCATAAACCGGGCGGGCCTGTGCCAGGTCGCTACTGAGCACCGGGTAGGTCCGGCGAACCTCTCCGTCCACCTCGTAGCCCACACAGACGGGAATCTCGTCCCATCCGGTGAGGATGTCGAGCTTGGTGAGAAACACATCGGTCACACCGTTGTAGGTGTTCGCTGCCTCCACGAGCAAGGGGTCGAACCAGCCGCACCGCCGGGGACGTCCGGTCGTCGTGCCGTACTCGCCGCCCGCAGACCGGAGACGCTCACCCGGCTCGTCGAAGAGCTCCGTCGGGAAGGGTCCCTCCCCCACACGGGTCGTGTAGGCCTTGGCGATACCGACGATGCGGTCGATCCGGGTGGGGCCCACTCCCGATCCCACGCAGGCGCCGGCAGCGATGGGATTGGACGAGGTGACGTAGGGGTAGGTGCCATGGTCGACATCCAGGTGATGCGCCTGGGCGCCCTCGAACAGGACGATCCTGCCGTCGTCCAGCGCATCGTTCAGTTCGCGGGCCACGTCGCGGACCATGGGCCGCACGCGATCAGCGAAGCTCAGCAGATGGTCGGCGACCTCGGAGGCATCAACGTCCATCTGGTTGTAGACCTTGACGAGGAGTTGGTTCTTCTGCGCGAGCGCTGCCTCGACCTTGTCGCGAAGGAGCTCCTCGTCCAACAGGTCCTGGATGCGCAGACCCACCCGGTTGATCTTGTCGGCGTAGGCGGGCCCGACACCGCGGCCGGTGGTGCCGATCCTGCGCTTGCCCAGAAAGCGCTCGGTCACCTTGTCGAGGGTGCGGTGATACGGAGCGATGATGTGCGCGTTGGCCGAGATGATGAGCTTCGAGGTGTCAACCCCGCGGGCACCGAGCGCCTCGATCTCGCTGAAGAGAACCTCCAGGTCAACCACGACACCGTTGCCGATCACCGGAGTTCCCTGATTGAGGATCCCTGACGGCAGCAGATGCAGCGCGTAGGTCTCACCGCCGACGACGATGGTGTGGCCGGCGTTGTTGCCGCCGGAGAAGCGGACCGTGTAATCGACAACCTCACCGAGTTGGTCGGTCGCCTTACCTTTGCCCTCGTCCCCCCACTGGGTTCCGATCACGACGATGCCGGGCATGCCATGGCCTTCCTTGCAGACAACAAGCCCGGGCACGTGCTGCCGGGCTCTTACCACAGCAGTCTAGCCGCCTGCGACGCGTCCCGGGGAACCGGCCGGCCCCCGAGCGGGGAGAACCCCAGCTGACACTTTGGAGACCAACCAGACCGACACCCGTCACAGGGGGCCGGTGAGCACCCCGATCAGCGTGTGAGCGTCCCGGCGATGCAGGCGCGGTTCGGCATTGCAGAGAACCTCCGCGGCGTAGAGCGGGTCGGCATCGGCGTCAACACCGGCGGAGAAGAGCACCCCGTAGGCCCAGGCCCGGGCGCGCGGGCCGGGGAAGGCGTCGGCCTCACTGAAGAGCAGGAGCGGGTCAACGGTGCCCGTCGCGGCACGGTGCCGCATCAGCAGGACGAACGCCCCCACGCCGAGGACCCCCAGGACGAGAACGACCAGGAGAGCGATCACCGGCACCAGCATGCTTGCCACGTGGCCCACGGTACCCCGGCGCTGTGCACCGGGGTGAGCAGGATTGACAGACCCGGCACTCGTCAACAAACCTTGACGCCATGGAGTCAGCCGACCTCGCAACCTTGGTGGCGCGGGCCACGGACCCGGACACCACCGACCCGCGCGCCGGGCTCACGGCGGTCACCACCCTGCGACGCCTGGTCGACGCCCTCGAACTCCAGCAGGTGGACAACGCGGTGTCCACCGGGTTGACCTGGGCGGAGATCGCCGCCGCGCTCGGCGTCACCCGGCAGGCGGCGCACCAGCGCTTCGCGCGCCGCATCTGCGGCACCCTCGTCCGGACCAACCGATGAACCTGTCGTCGGCGACCCTGTGGGCCAACGCCGTCTGGAGGGAGGCCGCCCGCCTCCGCAGCAGCCGGATCGACCTCGAACACCTCTATCTCGGCCTCATCGGACTCGGTGGCGACGCCGCCCGCCTCCTCGGCCGGCACGGCATCAGCCTGGCGAGCGCCCGGGCGCGGGTCGAGGAGAGCCAGCTCGACGCCGGCACCCCTCGCGGCATCGACGCGGCCACGCCGCTCACCGCGCCACGAGATCCTACCGACGTGGACACGGCGAGCCTTCCGTGGTCCCCCCAGGCCCGGGCGACCATGAACTCTTGGCAGAAGGCCCCCGACACCTTCGCGATGCTCGTCGGCCTGTTGCGGGAACCATCGGGAACCGTACGGGAGCTCGTGGCTGCCGACGGCGTCCTGCCCAACGACCTGGTCGATGAGCTCAAGGCCGGATCCGCGGACCCGCTTGCTCCCGAGCCGGCACCGGTTGACGCCTCGCTGCTCTCCCCCCCAGCGTGGGCCTACCGGATACGTCGGTTCGTCTCGGCCGAATCCGCGGCGGTCATGGGCGCACTGAGCGACCCGGCCTTCCTCGCCTGGTGGGCCTACGATCCGACCCACGCCGACGCTTCGACCCCGACCCGGGTGCGGTTCCACCGGCGAGGGCGCAGCATAGGCGTCGAGTACTCCCTGAGGCGCGATGCCGGCACGCTGACCTGGCTCGGCGACATCACCGAGGGTGCCGGGGCCGGCCACCGCTGGCACTATGACACCCTCGCCGTGACACCGGCGCCCGGGGGCAGTGAACTCGAGCGCACCCAGGGGAGCCGCCCGTTCGGACACCTCGGGCGTATCCTGGCCCCCGTCAGCGGGCGGCTCTCCCGCCGGGGCCTGCTGCACTCCACCGCCGCTCTGACCCAGACCGTCGCCGAGTACGGACCACCGACCTGAGCCCGCTATCGTCGTCGCTGACGCACCGGGAGATGAGGCGAGACTGATGAGACGCACGCGGGTCGCAGGGAGCTTGCTGGTCGCCGCAGCACTGGCGGGCGCGACCGCCTGCACGGGGAGCGACGGAACGGCGCCGCAGACCGCTGCCGAGGCGACGACGCTGACGGTGGCGTTCGGCCCGTCGGCCGAGCATCCTCAGGCGGCCGCGTTGACGACCTTCGGCACCGGGGTGAGCGAGGCGACCGACGGTCGGATCGCCGTGTCGGTCCAGACCGACCAGACCATGGGCGATGCTGCAACCGCGCTCCGCGGAGTCGCCGACGGCACCATCGACCTGGCGGTGGTGAGTGGCCCCACCCTCGAACCGTTCAACGAGGACTTCGGCCTGTTCGATCTGCCCTACGTTTTCGCCAGCCCGGACGCGCAGGCGGCAGCCCTCGCCGACCGTGCGGTGACCGAGGCGTTGTTCCCCACCCTGGAGGAGTCCCGCAACATCACGGTTCTCGGCGGGATGTACGGAGGAACCAGAAATGTCTACACCATCGACGCGCCGGTGAGAGGCCCTGCCGACTTGGCCGGCCGGACCATCCGGGTCCCCTCCTCACAGGCCGCGGTCGCCATGATCGAGGCGATGGGCGGCGTTGCGGTTCCGATGGCGCTGAAGGACGTCCGTCCCGGCCTGGGCAACGGAACCGTGGATGGCGCGGAGAACACCGTGCTGACCTACACCGAGCAGGGCCACCTCGACGCAGCACCCCAGTACAGCGCCACGGCCCATCTGATGATTCCGGACTACCTGGTGATCAACACCGACCGGCTCGCCAGCCTCAGCGACGGCGACCGTCAAGTCCTGCTCGAGGCAGTACCCGGCCTGATCGGTCAGGCCAATTCCACAATGCTCGACGCCGAGGGGGCGGCGCGCGCCACCGCCGAGGAGGGCGGGGCGACGTTCGTCGATGACGTCGACGTCCAGGCGTTCGCGGATCTGACCCGCCCACAGGTGGAGGACTCCCTCACCAACGAGGTCCGGGTCAGGCTCTATGAAGCAGTGCAGCGGGCCAACGAGGCGCACCCGTGACCCGCTGCTGAGACTGCGTCAGGACTGGTGGGTGCCCACCGATCCCAGGTTCCGGCACGCCTCGACGACGCGGGCGGACATGGCCTCCTCGGCCTCCTTGCCCCACGCACGCGGGTCGTAGACCTTCTTGTTGCCGACCTCGCCGTCAACCTTGAGCACGCCGTCGTAGTTGCTCAGCATCCAGCCGGCCACCGGGCGGGTGAAGGCGTACTGGGTGTCGGTGTCGACGTTCATCTTGATGACGCCGAAGGAGACCGCATCGGCGATCTCCTGCTCGGTCGAACCGGAGCCGCCGTGGAACACGAGATCGAACGGGTTCTCCTTGCCATAGGTGGCACCGACCGCTTCCTGAATCTCCTTCAGGACGGCGGGACGCAGCTTGACCGCACCCGGCTTGTAGACACCGTGCACGTTCCCGAAGGTGAGGGCGGTGATGTAGCGCCCCTTCTCGCCCAGGCCGAGCGCTGCGGCGGTGGCCATACCGTCCTCGACGGTGGAGTACAGCTTGTCGTTGATCTCATTGGCGACACCGTCCTCCTCGCCGCCGACGACGCCGACCTCGATCTCGAGGATCTGGTGATTGGCGGAGGTCTTCGCCAGCAGATCCTCCGCGATGGACAGGTTCTCCTCCAGCGGCACGGCCGAGCCGTCCCACATGTGGGACTGGAACAGCGGATCCTGGCCGTTACGCACCCGCGCCGCCGAGACCTCGAGCAGCGGCCGGACATAGGTGTCAAGCTTGTCCTTGGGGCAGTGGTCGGTGTGGATCGCGATGTTGACCGGGTACTTGGCCGCCACAACATGGGCGAACTCGGCCAGGGCCACCGCACCGGTCACCATGTCCTTCACGTACTGGCCGGAGCCGAACTGCGCCCCGCCCGTGGAGAACTGGATGATGCCGTCGGAGCCGGCATCCGCGAAGCCCTTGAGGGCCGCGTTGAGAGTCTGCGAGGAGGTGACGTTGATCGCCGGGTACGCGAAGCCCTGGGCCTTCGCACGGTCAATCATCTCCGCGTAGGCGTCCGGTGTTGCAATAGGCATAAGCCTTCATCTCCCGTCTTGGAACGCTGATGGAACAGACCCATTCAATCGCATTTCCGCACCTGCGGCAGCCCGACGCTGGAGGTCGGACCGGCCGGGAGATCCGGGCTCAGACATCCAGACCCGAGAGGTCGACCCGGGAGCGTCCCCCCGACAGCGCCCGTACCGCGCCGTCCAGGTCGGCCGGGGAGGCTCCCAGGTAGTCGAGCGGGAAGCTGACCTGCTCGCCGGCCGCCGATCGCACGTCGAGCCGCGCGGTCCGTCCGATCCGAGCCGGACGGGTCTCGATACCGCCCAGGTCCGACCAGCGCAGGAATCCCCCTTCGGCGAAAAGACCGCCACGACCGATCCCGAGCGCCAGCCCCTCAGCGACCAACCGCAGTTCCCGCTTGGCGACGATCGCGCTGAACACCCACCGGGCGAGGAAGATCACCGAGACGCTCAGGCTGAACCCGACCAGCCACCAGGAGGTGTCGGTCCAGGAGGTGTCCCGGGTGAACCACCAGATCCCGGCCCAGATGAGGATGCCCACCAGCAGCGAGCCTGCTGACCAGCGGGCCGCACCCCGGCTGCGATACCACCGCTTCACCGCCAGAGCGGGGTTGTACATCACCGGATAGTCGAGCGCTTCGCGAGGGATCGGGGCTGGTGGCGCCTGGGGTGCCACCGGGGACTGTTCCACCGACCCCCAGTGGTGCGGCTGCGCAGGGTTGGGCGACTGCGCAGAGTTGGGCGGGAGAGCCGTCGCCGGGGTGGGAAGGGGGGCCGGAGCCGGCGGCCGGGGTGCCGGAGGGAAGGGCCCCGAGCCCGGCGCCGACGGCGCCTGCCCGGCCGGCGGCACCCACGGGGGCGGACCGCCGGACGAAGGCGGGACAGGCGGGTAGGTCATAGACCCATGCTATCGGGCCGCTGCAGACCGACTGGCGCCCACCGGGCGGGGCCGGTTCTCAGGAGCGCCAGTCCCCCAGCGCCCCCTGGAGAGCGTCCAGGGCGGCTTCGGTCAGCGGCCACTGCGCAGTGCCGGGGCAGCCGTCGGCGCGCCAGGACTCGCCGGCAGCATCGAGAAAGCCCAGGAAGCCGACCAGGGCGAAGGCGTCCCGGGCCGACGCGTCGAGCCGGAGAACGCCGTGGAGCCAGTCCAGCCAGTCAGCCCGAACCTGCGCCCGCGCCGCGGCCACCTCGACGGCATCTCCGGGCGCGGCGGCCAGGGAGATTCCCCGATCGGAAGCCATCGCCTCCAACCAGCCGCGGATCGCGCGCGCCACCCGGTCGCGCGCTGAGGTCCCCTCCGGGAGGGCGGCATCAGCAGCCGCGCGCTCGGTGGCCAACGCGGCACCCAGACGGTGGAGTACGGCCGCCTGGAGACCGGACTTGGTGCCGAAGTACTTGAACACCAGCGCCTCCGAGACCCCGGCGGCGGCGGCAACCTCGGCCACGATGACCTCGGCGGCGGGCTGCGTCACGAAGGCCGGTTCAGCCGCGTCGAGGATCGTCCCACGACGCAACTCAGGCCCGAGACGACGGCGTGGTGAGTCAGGCACACCGTCAGCATAGGCCACGCCGGGGACCACAATCATTGGGCTTTAGTGAGCTAGACTCATCGTGAGCTATACTCACCAACATGACGATCAGCCGCAACCACCCCGCACCCGCCTGGGTCGACCACGCCATCTTCTGGCACGTCTACCCGCTCGGCTTCACCGGCGCACCGATCCGACCCCGCGACGACGGCGAACGCGTCCTCACCCACCGCCTCGGTCACCTCATCGGATGGCTGGACCACCTCATCGAGGTGGGCTGCAACGCGCTGCTGCTGGGCCCGATTTTCACCTCCACGACGCACGGATACGACACCACCGACCACTTCACGATCGATCCCAGGCTCGGCGACGCGGCAGACTTCGATGCGCTGGTCGAGGCCTGCCGTTCCCGCGGGATTCGCCTGGTGCTGGACGGCGTCTTCAATCACGTCAGCGCCGGGCACCCGTGGTACCGGGCCGCGCTGACCGGGCCCGACGCCGAGGAGAACGGCCTGTTCCGGATCGACTGGGCCGACGGTGCGCCACGATCGGCCGACTTCGAGGGGCACCGCGACCTCGTCGCCCTCAACCATCACTCGCCCGCGGTGGTCGATTTCGTCACCACAGTGATGCTGCACTGGCTGCGGCGCGGCATCGACGGCTGGCGCCTCGACGCCGCCTACGCCGTCCCCCCCGGGTTCTGGGCCACGGTCCTCCCCCGGGTTCGCGCCGAGTTCAGCGACACCTGGTTCCTCGGCGAGGTGATCCACGGGGACTACCCGGGCTATGTGGAGGCATCTGGGCTCGACTCGGTCACCCAGTACGAGCTGTGGAAGGCAGCCTGGAGCTCGCTGGTCGATGCGAACTTCTTCGAACTCGACCACACCCTCGCGCGTCACAACGACCTGCTGGACACCTTCACACCGCAGACCTTCATCGGGAACCACGACGTCACCCGGATCGCGACCCGGGTGGGGGCTGAGGCCGCCGTCCTCGCCGCCGCGCTGTTGGCCACCGTGGGCGGGGTCCCCAGCGTCTACGCCGGCGACGAGGACGGCTTCACCGGTACCAAGCGGGAGACCTGGGGTGGGGACGACGACATTCGCCCAATGTTCCCGTCCGCGCCGGCCGAACTGTCGGCCCTCGGCGCCCCGATGCGCCGCCACTACCAGGATTTGCTGGCCCTGCGCCGCCGGCATGCCTGGCTGGTCGGTGCGCGCACCACCGCCGTCGAACTCAGCAACACCGACTACACCTACGACACGATCGGCTCCCAGGGCCGACAATTGCGGGTGAGCCTGAGTCTGGATCCGGTCAGCGCCACCATCAGCGAGGGCGGAACGACGCTGTGGCGTTACCGCGCCTGACGGGCTCCGGGACCGTGCTGGACCGTCCAGGCGTACATCGCGATCGCTGCGGCGGCGCCGGCGTTGAGGGAGCGTGTCGACCCGTACTGGGTGATGGCGACCAGGGTGGCGCAGCCGGCCACCACCTCCTCGGTGAGGCCGGGACCCTCCGAGCCGAACACCAGACAGCACTCGCGTGGTAGCGCCACACTTTCCAGGGGCACCGAGCCGGGAAGGTTGTCCACGCCAACCGCGGTGACTTCGGCGTCCGCCAGCCATGCCAGGAAGTCGGCGACACTCGCGTGATGGTGCACGTGCAGGTAGCGGTCGGTGACCATCGCCCCGCGCCGGTTCCACCGTTTCCGACCGAGGATGTGCACCCCGGCGACGTTGAAGGCGTTCGCCGACCTGACAACCGATCCGATGTTGAAATCGTGTTCGAAGTTCTGGATGGCGATGTGCAGCCGGGTCCGGGACCGGTCGAGGTCGGCGACGATCTCCGCCAACCGCCAGTAGCGGTAACGGTCCACCACGTTGCGACGGTCCCCGTGGGCCAGCAGGTCCGGATCCAACCGCGGATCGGAGGGCCAGGGTTCGGGATGCGGCCCGACACCGATCCGGAGTGCGGTCGGGTCCTCCTCGTCCCCACCCGGGCTCCCGGTGTCTTCGGCCATGCCCAGCAACGTATCGTCAACGCGAGCATCCGGTGCGCCCCGTACCATGGTGGCGGCCCGGACATCCAGCGAAGAAACGGCGGTTCATGACAGCACCGGACAATCCCGCACCATCGGCGACCGCGACGCCGCTCGACCCGGTCGACGCCCCCGACAGCATCGGCGCCTGGCTGGTCCGGCTGGTGAAGGGGATCGCCGTCGGCATCGGCTTCATCCTGCCGGGGCTCTCGGGCGGCGTCCTGGCGGTCATCTTCAAGGTCTACGATCCAATGATCCGGTTCCTGGCGAATATGCGGCACAAGTTCGTCAAGAACGTGCTGTATTTCATCCCCGTAGGGATCGGTGCGCTCGTCGGCATTGTCTTGTTCTCCGTGGTCGTCGCTGCGGCATTCGGCAAGTACGAGGCAGCGTTCGTTTGCCTGTTCATTGGATTTGTCATCGGCACCTTCGGTTCGCTGTGGCGCCAGGCAGGCCGTCAGGGGAGATCCGGAAAGGACTGGGCGATCCTCGTCATCGCCGCCTTGGCAATTTTCGCTCTCATGCTCTTCGGCGGCTCCATCAACCTTCAGATTCCGCCCAGCATCGGCGTGTGGTTCGGCTCCGGCGCCCTCATCGGTCTGGGCGTCATCGTGCCCGGCATGAGCCCGTCGAACTTCCTCATCTACTTCGGTCTCTACGACAAGATGGCCGAAGGCATCAAGGATCTAGATCCGACGGTCTTCATCCCGTTGTTCCTGGGACTCGTCGCCTGCGTACTGCTGTTCGCCAAGGGCGCTGAGTGGTTGTTCGATCACCACTATGCCGGGATGTACCACTTCATCTTGGGCATGGTGGCGGGCTCATCGTTCGCCATTTTCCCCACCGTCGTGTTCACGTCCGAGGCGCTAGCGACCAGCGGACTGACGCTCCCGATCTTCCTCACATTCTGCGCCGTCATGCTGGTATTGGGCGTGCTGGCATCCTGGGGGTTCAGCAAGATCGAGGATCGCTACGCTGACGAACGTGAGGCCATTGACGCCAGCCAGTAAGGACGACAATGACCATTGCGTTCTGGCTGACCACCCTCGCCGCAGTCGCCACCCCCGCGACCTACGTCCTGCCGCCGGTCAACCCTCGGGATTCTCTATACATTTGGTCAAGAAATCCGCGAAGTTCTCAGCATATTCTTCACGGTGCGGACCTCGCTGCACGTAAACGCGATATTCGGCATCATTCAGAACGTGCAACGCCTCCAAGGTAAAAATTTCACCGAAGTCGGTTGACCAAATGGCTATCTCGGTGGGAGATGTGAGACCCTCTTCTCGGAATCGGCATGTGCTGACAGCAAGATCCCCCACCGATTCGGGTCGGAAGGTCGAATAAATGGAGAATATTTCTTCCCCGTAAACCTCGCCTCCCCCGTAGTTGTCGACGAACCAAAGATAACTCGGCGGCAGCCTCGCGCCTACACACCTCAGTTTCTTGGACCCGAGCTACCGTCGGGTTCAAATCACAGTTGTCATCTCTAAATTCAACCACACCACCACGATGGCGCTCAATCAGCTCTGAGAGATCACCAAAGGTCCATCAGCTCTGGCCGTAGGTCGGCGGCTGGTACGGACCGTCGCCGGGCGTCGGCGGAGCCGGGGGTTGCTGCGGAGGCTGTGGCTGCTTCACCGGGGCCTGCTCGTACGAGGGAGCTTGGTACTGAGCGGGTGGCTGCTGAACGGGTGGGGTTGACGCCTGCTGGTTGAGTTGCGGCTGGGAAGAAGCGCCGCCGCGGTAGCTGATCTCACCGAAGCTGACGTCGGGCGTGGCCCGCACGGCTGGATCGTTGACCTCGAAGTAGGCGGCCTTTTCGAAGTGGAAGGCGCCCGCGATGAAGTTCGAGGGAATGGACTCGATCCGCGTGTTGTAGTTGCGGACGTTGGCGTTGTAATAGCGACGACCCGCTGCGATGCGGTCTTCCGTCTCGGC
>JBKEBV010000046.1:0-19267 GCA_047973315.1 Propioniciclava sp. | reverse complement strand
CGTTCGTGGACCAGCTCGTCGCCGAGGGGCGCGCCTACCGGTGCTGGTGCTCCCCGGAGCGCCTGGCTCAGATGCGCGCCGAGCAGCAGGCCTCCAAGCAGGAGCGGACCGGATACGACCGGCTCTGCCTGGGCATGAGTGAGCAGGAGCGGGCGAAACTCCCCGGCTTCAGCCCAACCCCGGTCGTGCGGATGCTCATCCCAGACGACATCGACACCACCTTCACCGATCTCATCCGAGGCGAGGTGAACGCGCCGGTTCCCGACGACCAGGTGATCCTGAAGGCCGACGGGTTCCCGACCTACCACCTGGCCGTCGTGGTGGATGATCACCTGATGGGGATCACCCACGTCGTCCGCGGTGAGGAGTGGATCAGCTCGACGCCCAAACACGTGCAGCTCTACCGGTGGCTCGGCTGGGATGTGCCCGCGTACGCCCACATGCCGCTGCTCCGTAATCCCGACAAGTCGAAGATCAGCAAGCGGAAGAACCCGGCCGCACGCCTGCTCTGGTTCCGGGAACAGGGCTTTCTGCCTGAGGCCTTGGTGAACTTCCTTCAGCTGCTCGGCTATCCGCCGGTCAACGCTGACGACGAGGTCGCCTCCTTGAGCGACTTCGTCGCCGCCTTCGACTGGTCGAAGGTCAACACCGTCGGCCCGGTCTTCGACCTCGACAAGCTGACCTGGCTCAACGGCCACTACATCCGCTCGCTGAGTTCCGACGCCTTGGCCGATCGGATCCTTGCCCACCTCGCCTGGACCGAGGAGTGGACTGACCCGGATCCGCGGGTGCTGGAAACTCTCCGGCGCGGGACACCGCTGATCCAGGAACGGCTCACCCTGCTCAGTGAGGCGCCCGCCAAACTGGCTTTCCTGTTCACCGCCGACACCGATCTGGTGATCGACCCCGCCGGCGACGCCGCGCTGCCGGCGGTGACCGCGGAGGTGCTGGATGCCGCGCTGGCCGCGCTGGAGGCGCTGGATTCCTGGGACCATGCGGCCATCGAGGCCGCCCTCCGGGGGGCGCTCATCGACGGGCTCGGGCTGAAGCCCCGAGTGGCGTTCGCGCCGGTACGCGTCGCGGTGACCGGCTCCAGGGTGTCGCCGCCGCTGTTCGAGTCCCTGGAGGTGCTGGGACGGACGTCGTCGCTGGCGCGGCTGCGGTCCTTGCGCGCGAGCCGGTGACCGGTGGCCGCGGGTGAGGTCGTCGCCGTCTTCGGTGGCCGCAGCGAGATCGGCGTGGAGGTGGCGAAACGGCTGGCTGCCGGTGCCGCGGTCGCCCTCGTGGTCCGGCCCGAGAGCGACGTCACCGAGGCGGTCGCGTCCGTCGAGGCGGCCGGCGCCCGCACCGTCGCGGTGGAACGATTCGATGCAGATCTGACGCAGGCGCACCGGACGGTGGTGGATGCCGTCGAACAGCGGCTCGGGCCGATCACGACCGCCGTGCTGGCCTTCGGAATCCTCGGGGACCAGACCCGCGCCGAACATGACGAGGCGGAGGTGGTCACGATCCTGCACACCGACTTCGTGGCCCAGGCCAGCCTGCTCACCATCCTGGCCGACCGGATGCGCCGACGCGGGGCCGGGCGGCTGGTGGTGTTCTCCTCGGTGGCCGGCGTCCGGGTCCGTCGGGCCAATTACGTCTACGGTTCAGCCAAAGCTGGGCTCGACGGGTTCGCCACAGGGCTCGCCGATGCACTCCACGGCACCGGTGTCGACGTTGTCCTCGCCCGCCCGGGCTTCGTCATCGGGCGGATGACCCACGGCATGCGACCAGCGGTCCTCGCCTCGACGCCGCCCCAGGTCGCCGACGCGGTGGCGGCTCGCATCGCGCAGGGCGGCTCCGGCATCATCTGGATCCCGCGACGGTTGCGCGCTCTCTTCGCCGTGGCCCGGCTCGTTCCGCGTGCGCTGTGGCGCCGGACGCCCCGCTGAGGTCCACTGGCGCGCCGGCTGGTCGCGTCAGCAGACCTCGAGCTGGCCGGAGACGATCGCCGCCGTGACTGCGGCGGTCCGGTCGCTGACCCCCAGTTTGGCGAACGTCCGGGCCAGATGCGTCTTCACCGTCGCCTCGGAGACGAACAGGTGGTCCCCGATGTCGGCGTTGGACATCCCCCGGGCCACGAGGTTGAGCACCTCGAGCTCCCGGGCGCTCAGTGGGGTGAACGGCTGGTGGAGCCGACGGGTGAGATAGGTGGCCACCGCTGGTGCGAGCACTGACTCCCCATGCGCAGCCCGCCGGATGGCATCGGTGATGGTGGCCAGCGGGGCATCCTTGAGCAGATAGCCCTGAGCGCCAGCCTCCAGGGCGTGGACAATGTCCGCATCGGTGGCATAGGTGGTCAGGACCAGGACAGCTGGCGGGTCGTTGAGACGGCGCAGCGTCCGGGTGGCGGTCGCTCCGTCTATCCCGGGCATGCGGAGGTCCATCAGCACGACATCGGGCCGCAAGCGGCGTGCCCCCGCGATCGCGGTCTCGCCGTCAGGGGCGTGCCCCACGACCTCCATGTCGTCGACCGTCTCAAGCATTGCGATCATTCCGGCCCGCACGACCGGGTGGTCATCGACCAGCAGCAGCCGGATCATGTCGGGATGCCCACGGTGACGGCCGTCCCGGCCCCGGGTTGGCTGTTGAGCGTGAAATCGCCACCGATGTCGCGGACCCGGGCCGACATCCCGTCGAGCCCGTACCCGCTCCGGGGTGCGGCGGAGTCGAAGCCGATGCCGTCATCGCTGATGCGGATGTTCACCGCCTTGGGACCGTAGGCGAGTTCCACCCGGGCGCTCTGCGCCAGAGAATGCCGATGGACGTTGGCCAAGGCCTCCTGGACGACGCGGAGTGCGGTGAGGTCCTTCTGGGCGCCCAGCGGGCGGGCCTCCCCCTCGATCGTCAGGGTGTGCTCGATCCCGCCCTCCTCGTTCGACAGGTCGACGACGCGGGTGATCGCTTGGACCAGGGTGCGTTCGTTGAGGTGGTCGGGGGACAGGTTGGCAACCATGATGCGTGCCTCACTCAGGTTCTCGACGGCGGTGGATTCAATCAGGCGAAGGTGTTTGAGGGCCCGGGGCTCATCCCGGCTGGTCACCGCGACCTGGGCTGCTCGCGACAGGGCGACCAAGGAGATGAGTCCCTGGGCGACGGTGTCGTGGATCTCCCGGGCCACGCGTTGACGTTCATTGAGCCGGCCCTGCTCGCGTTCGGCGGAGAACAGCCTGCTCTGCGTGCGGTGGAGTTCGTCGACTGTTCCGGCCAGCTGATGCGCCTCGCTCAACATCCGGGTGACCAACAGGCCCAGGCTGAAGGAGAACAACGTCAACGTGACGCCGTAGGTGATCGACTCGACCATGGCGGTGAGGGCGCGGTCCGGACCCAGATCGGGGGCGCGCAGACCCCACCAACTGAAGGCAGAACCGAAGGCCCCCAGGAAGGTCATCGCGATGCACGCCGATGCCGGCACCGAGGCCCACATCTGGATGAGCAGTGGGGCGAAGAGCGGCCAGGTGCCCGATGCGAGGCCGATTCTGGTCAGGGCCCACAGCAGGGCCCAGGCGACCGCGACCGAGATCGTCGCCAGGGCGGCCGAACCGATGCGCCGCGACCACCACCCCAGCACGGCGAAGACGAGCGCGGTGAGCACGATGCCGGCGGTCGCCATGACCCGGGCTGAGACCCCGCCCGGCAGTCGCGTGGTGACCGGCCAGGCGATCAGGCACAGCATGGCGACGAAGATGAGGTCCCAGGCCCGGCGGAGACGGTTCCAGCGCAGCGCGAAACTGCTGAGCGAGCCGCTGCCGTCCGCTCTCTCCTCGATCTCCGGGGGCGACATGGCCCCATTGTGGCCCTGACATGGGGTGCTGGAACAGGGGCCGCCGGTGGACGGTGTCGTCCACCGGTTGGAGGACAGCGGTGATGACAACTCACCGAGCCCGCCGGGGGGCGGGTGTCTGTCAGTGGCTGACAGCCCCCCAGGTGCCCGGGATGACCAGATCCGCACGGGCGCGGCTGGCCTCGATCCCGACCGCATTGGCCCCGTCGACGTCGCGAGCCCATGCGGTGGCAGCAGCGACCGTGCGACCGTGGCGGGTGTGGCGTTCGATCAGACGGACCTCGCGGACCGCAGCTGGTGTCGCCACGAACCAGCACTCGTCCAGGAGGTCCTTCACACCGTCCCAGGGCTCGGGTTCGGCGAGCAGATAGTTGCCCTCCACGATGACGATGCTGTGCTGAGGCTCGATCGCGACCTCGCCGGCGACGCCCTCATCGACCGTGCGCACGAAGCTGGGCGCGTACACCGGGTGCGACACCTCACTCCGCAGCCGGCGGAGCAGCGCGACGAAACCCCACCCGTCGAAGGTGTCGAGGGCACCCTTGCGGTCCTGGCGGCCCAACCGGTTCAGGGTGGAACTGGCCAGGTGGAAGCCGTCCATGGGCAGGTACGCGGCGCCCGGCGAGCCGGTCCGGTTGAGGTGATCGACCAGGGCGCGGGCCAGGGTGGTCTTGCCGCTTCCCGGGCTGCCGGTGATCCCGACGACGAGTCGGGATCCCCGATCCTGCTGGCCGTCCCGGAGCCGGGTGGCCAGGGCCTCCAGGCGGGGTGCGTCGATGCTCACGTGTCCTCGACGACGGTCTTCAGGGCGGCGAGGCCCTTCTCGAAGTCCTTGCCGAGCATGGCGTCCAGGCTGAACAGGCGCGCGAACAGGGCCGCGAGGCCGGTGTTCTCACCGTCCATGGTCCAGGTCACCGCGGTCCCGTCGACATCGGGGGTCAGCAACAGCGTGACCCGGTTGGTGGCCTTCCAGGGGCGGGTGAACCGCAGATCGATCTCGATGCGGTGCTCGGTCGCGACGGTGATCTCCATGGACCCGGCCCCGGACTTCCGGCCTTCCCAGGCGTAGCGGCTCCCGGCTCCCTGCTCGGACCCGGTGTAGGTGCGGGTGAGGTCGGCGTCCAAACCCTCCCACGGAGACCAGGGCTGCCAGGACCGGAAGTCGACCAGGTGTGGCCGGACGTCGGCCGCCGGGGCCGCGATCACGACGGTCCGGGTGATGGTGAAAGGCGCCATGAGCGCAGCGTGGCAGAACGGTGGCTGCGGCGCCACTCAGCTGCGGTCGGGCAGCCGCCGGCAGGTCGGTGGGCGCCTCCCGTGATCAGGCGGTGGGCTGAGAGACGGGCTGGTCACCGGCCGTCGGCGCGGAAGGCGTCCAGGATCTGCGTGGCGGCCTCGACAGCACTCAGGTCACCTCGGCCGACGGCGGACTCAAGGTCACCGGCGCAGGCCTTCACCGCAGGGCTGCGCTGGAGCGAGGTGGTGAGGTCATCAAGGACGAGCGCCCACATCCACTCCTGCTGTTGGGCGGCGCGCCGGGCGTCGAGATCTCCCGAGGCGGCCAGGCTGGTGCGGTGCTCGAGCACGGCCTGCCACACCTCGTCGAGGCCGTCACCGGTGAGCGCCGACGAGGTGAGCACTGGTGTGCGGCGTTCGTGGGGGTCGGACCTGATCAGCTTCATGGCGATCGTCAGTTCGCGGGCGGAGACCCGCGCCTCACCGGCATTGTCGCCGTCGGCCTTGTTCACCGTGATGACGTCGGCGAGTTCGAGGATGCCGCGCTTGATGCCCTGCAGCTGGTCCCCGGTGCGCGCCAGCATCAGCAGCAGGAAGGTGTCGACCATACCGGCGACGGCCACCTCGGACTGCCCCACCCCCACCGTCTCCACCCAGATGGTGTCGAAACCGGCCGCCTCCATGACGAGCATGGCCTCGCGGGTCGCCCGGGCGACGCCACCGAGGTGGTTGCCGCTGGGGGAGGGGCGGATGAAGGCGTGATCGGATTCGGCCAGCTGGGCCATCCGGGTGCGGTCCCCGAGGACCGAGCCGCCCGAGCGTGACGAACTCGGGTCGACGGCGAGAACGGCGATCCGGTGTCCCTGCTCGATGAGGCGGGAGCCCATCGCGTTGATGAAGGTCGACTTGCCTGCGCCGGGCACCCCGGAGATCCCGACCCGTACCGCGTGGCCGGTGTGGGGGCGGAGCAGCCGCAGCAGTTCACGGGCCCGGTCGCGATGGTCCGCCCGGGTGCTCTCCACCAGGGTGAGGGCGCGGGCGATGTGGGCGCGAGACCCGGTGACCACCTGTTCAGCAAGGGCCGCCGGGTCGAGGCGCTGCCTCATGCGTCGGGATCCTCCACCCGGGACAGCAGTGTCTCCATGAGCTGGTGCGCCGACTTCGGGATATTCGTGCCGGGCGGGTAGATCGCATCGGCGCCCTTGGCGCGCAGTTCGTCGAAGTCCTGGCTCGGGATGACGCCGCCGACGACGATCATCATGTCGTCGCGCCCGAGCGAGGCAAGCGCGGACCGCAGGGCCGGCACCAAGGTGAGGTGGCCGGCGGCCAGCGAGCTCACGCCGACGACGTGGACATCGGCCTCGACGGCCTGCCGGGCGACCTCCTCGGGGGTCTGGAACAGTGGGCCGACATCGACATCGAAGCCGAGGTCGGCGTAGGCGGTCGAGATCACCTTCTGGCCCCGGTCGTGGCCGTCCTGGCCCATCTTGGCGACCAGGATCCGGGGACGTCGCCCCTCGGCGTCGGCGAATCTCTCCACCAGTTCACGGGTCGTCTCCACCTCGGCGCTGGTCCCGGTCTCACGGCTGTACACCCCACTGATGGTACGGATCTGGGCGGTGTAGCGGTCAAAGCTGGTCTCGAGCGCGTCGGAGATCTCCCCCACCGTCGCCATCGCCCGGGCCGCGTCGATGGACAGCTTCAGCAGGTTCCGGTCAGCGTCGGTCGGATCGGGATGGGCTGCGGCCCAGGCCAGACGGTCGAGTGCCGCCCGGGTTGCCTCGGGGTCGCGCTCGGCCCGCAGCCGTTCGAGCTTCGCGATCTGCTGAGCCTGGACGTCGGCGTTGTCGATCTTGAGGACGTCGAGCGGCTCGTCGTCGTCGACGACGTACTTGTTGACCCCGATGACCGGTTGACGACCGGAGTCGATCCGGGCCTGGGTGCGGGCGGCCGCCTCCTCGATGCGCATCTTCGGGATGCCCGCCTCAATGGCCTTGGCCATGCCGCCGGCCTGCTCAACCTCCTGGATCAGGCTCCACGCCCTGGCGGCGAGATCGGCGGTCAGCTTCTCCACGTAGGCCGAACCGCCCCACGGGTCGATCGGACGGGTCGTGCCCGATTCCTGTTGGATGAACAGCTGGGTATTGCGGGCGATCCGGGCACTGAAGTCCGTCGGCAGTGCGATGGCTTCATCCAAGGCGTTCGTGTGCAGCGACTGGGTGTGGCCCTGGGTCGCCGCCATCGCCTCGATGCAGGTGCGGGTGACGTTGTTGAACACATCCTGGGCGGTCAGTGACCAGCCGGAGGTCTGTGAATGGGTCCGCAGCGACATCGACTTGGGGTTGGTGGCGCCGGCCTCCTTGACGAGTTTGGCCCACAGCATCCGGGCCGCGCGCATCTTGGCGACCTCCATGAAGAAGTTCATGCCGATGGCCCAGAAGAAGCTCAGCCGCGGCGCGAACGCGTCGACGTTCAGGCCTACCGCCTGGCCCGCGCGGATGTACTCGACGCCGTCGGCCAGGGTGTAGGCCATCTCGATGTCGGCCGTCGCTCCGGCCTCCTGCATGTGGTAGCCGGAGATGGAGATCGAGTTGAACCGCGGCATGTTCGCGCTGGTGTAGGCGAAGATGTCGGAGATGATCCGCATCGACGGCTGCGGTGGGTAGATGTAGGTGTTGCGGACCATGAACTCCTTGAGGATGTCGTTCTGGATGGTCCCGGCCAACTGCTCGGGCCCGACGCCCTGCTCCTCGGCTGCCACGACGTAGAGGGCGAGGATCGGCAGCACCGCACCGTTCATCGTCATCGAGACGCTCATCTGGTCCAGCGGGATCCCGGCGAAGAGCTGGCGCATGTCGAGGATCGAGTCCACGGCCACCCCGGCCATGCCCACATCCCCCGACACCCGCGGATGGTCGGAGTCGTAGCCTCGGTGCGTCGCCAGGTCGAAGGCGATGGAGAGGCCCTTCTGGCCGGCGGCGAGGTTGCGCCGGTAGAACGCGTTTGACTCCTCGGCGGTGGAGAACCCGGCGTACTGGCGGATGGTCCACGGCCGGTTGACATACATCGTCGCGTACGGACCGCGCAGGAACGGCGGCAACCCCGGGCGGGTGTCGAGGAAGTCGAGGCCCTCCAGGTCGGCGCCGGTGTACAGCGGCGCGACGTCGATCAGCTCCGGTGTGGTCCAGGTGGCCTCCTCGCCGGTGGCACCGAGTTCGGCCAAGGCCGCCGCGTAGCGTCGTTCGGCCGCTTCGTCGACGGTGGCCGGGCCGAGGTCGACGGAATCGAAACGGGGGATCATCGGGTCACTCCCAGCAGGTCGAAGGTGGAGTTGAGGAAGTCGACGACGTTCATGCCCATCGCGATGGTGCCGTCGATGAGGCCGTCGGGCAGGTCGCCGGCCTCCTTCAGCTGACCGGCGAGGTGGACCCGCTCGACGCCGGCCTCCTTGAGGGCGCGGGCGACGGGAACCGCCTGGTCGGCGTAGATCTTTGCCGAACTGGCCAGAACGACCAACCGGGCTCCGGCAGCCTTGGCCCGGGCGGCGATCTCGGCGGGCTCGCCCCCGTGGGACTCGGTGATCCCAAGTCCGCCGACCAGCAACACGTTGGAGGCGAAGCCCTGGCGTGCACCGAAGTCGCGCTGGGCGCCGAGGCAGGCCAGGAAGACCTGGGGCGGTTGGCCGTCGTGATCGGCCGCATAGGCCCACGAGGCCTCCCGCAGGTGCTCGAAGACCTCCGCGTCGCGGATCTGCTTCAGCCCGCCCAGATCGGGTGCTGGGGGACGCAGCTTGGCCTGGTGCGGCTTCTCCCCGGCCTGGGGGAACATGCTTACGCCGGTGAGCTCGATGGCGCGGGTGGCGAGCTTGCCCGCGCGGGCGGTGTTCATCTCGGCGATGCGGGCGGCGACCTCACCCGAGGCGAGGAAAGCGGGCATCCCGCCGGCGGCTTCGATCTCGCCGACCAGCGCCCAGGCCCGGGTGGCGAGTTCTGCGGTCAGCGCCTCGACGTGGTAGGAGCCGCCGGCGGGGTCGCTCACCCGGCCCAGATGCGACTCCTCGGCCGCGATCACCTGCACGTTACGGGCAATGCGGCGGCTGAATCCTGTCGGGAGCCCGGTGGCGTGGTCAAAGGGCAGCACGGTGAGGGCGTCGGCTCCGCCGGTGGCCGCAGCGAAGGCGGCGATCGTGGTGCGCAGCATGTTCACATATGGATCGACTTTGGTCATCATCCGCGGGCTGGTGACGGCATGGATCGCGGCCCCGGCGTTGTCCTCGGTGACGCCGCACTCCTCGGCGACCCGGGACCACAGTCGGCGGAGCGCGCGCAGCCGGGCGATGGTCCCGAACTGGTCAGTCGTCGCCGAGACCCGGAACTCCAGCTGCGTGGCGGCAACGTCGGCACTGATGCCGGCCTCGTCGAGGTCACGCAGGTAGGCGATACCGGTGGCGATCGCGAAGGCCAACTCCTGAACGTCGGAGGCGCCGGCCCCGTGATAGGGGAGGACATCAACAGTGAGGGCCGTCATGCCCGGCAGTGACTCCAGCGCCTCGGCGACGCGGGTGCGGTGCGAGGACAGGTCGGGTTCGGTGCCGTTCAGCGCGGCGAGACGGAGGCCGTCGATGCCCAGATTGCCCTTGACCTCGGCGGCGTCGTAGCTTGAGGCGCGGATCACCTCGACGAGCGCCTGCGCGGCGCCCTCAGGATCGGTGTTCGAGGTGACGCGCACGGCGGCCAGGTCCAGCTGGACGTCGCTCAGCACCGCTGTCAGCGCATGCGCCGGTACCGCGTCGGGATCCACCCGGAGCCAGACCGAGGTGGCCCCGCGCTCCAGGTCGTCGAGGATCGCCTGCCGGGTGACGGCGACGTCGGGATCCTCGTGCAGTTGGCGCACGCCCCACGCGGTCGCGCCACCGCCGCGGGCGGCGCCCCCCCGGGTGAACGGGGCCGAGCCGGGGTATCCGGGAGTGCCGGCACTCTCGACCGCCGTGGACAGCGGCGGGATCGCGATGCCGTCGAGGGTGGTGGTCGTGAGGCGGCTGACCGCCTGCTCCCACGAGATCTGCTTGTCGTCCGGACGTCCGCGGTTGACGACCTTGAGCACCTCGGCCTGCCACCGTTCGTCGGTGGCCGGGGGGAACTCGCTCGCCAAGGGGAGTTGATCGGGGTCAACCGACATGGGGACCTGCCTGTGGGTCGATGGATGAGAGCGGTCGGTGCCCAAGGCTCCGAGCCATGCCAAGATTAACTCTCCTCCCGCCACCGGGGGCATGTTCTCGTCGGAATGACCACCGCTCCTACAGGCTGTAGTAAAGTGCCACGCTGGGTGGCGAATTCCTCCTCGACGCTGCCCGCGCCGCGCCGCGGCGGTTCCGTCGGCGCGGGTGGTCGCTGATCTGTCCGCCGATCGGCGGCACCGGCGTCTCACCAGGCGGTTTCGCTAGCATGCCGCTGACGTGTTCTCGCCCCGCGGGGCTCCCACCGAAGGGAACGATCCAGTGAATCTCCGCACTCTGGCCGCCGCGACCGCAATGGTCTCCGCGCTCACCCTCACCGCCTGCAGCGGCGCCACGCCGTCAGCATCGAACTCCGCGGCCCCGACCTCCGAGATGGCGGTGTCGGTCGGAATCACCCAGATCGTGGCCCATCCCTCACTCGACGCATCGGTGGAGGGGTTCAAGGCTGCGCTGGAGGAGGCCGGCTACCAGGTGACCTACGACGAGCAGAACGCGCAGGGTGACCAGCAGACGGCTGCCACCATCGCCGGCAACTTCGCCAACGCCGATCTTGATCTGGTCCTCGCCGTGGCCACGCCCACCGCCCAGGCTGCGGTGCAGAGCATCACCGACACCCCGATCCTCTTCACCGCTGTCACCGATCCCGCCGGTGCCGGTCTGGTGGCCTCGATGGACGCGCCCGGAGCGAACGCCAGTGGGACCAGCGACGCCCCGCCGGTCGCCGAGGGCGCCAACCCGACCACCGAGCAGTTGCAGCTCATCAAGGACCTGATCCCGGACGCGGCCACCGTGGGGATCGTCTACAACTCCGGTGAGGCCAACTCGGTCACCCAGGTTGACTGGGCCAAGGAGGCTGCCCCCGATCTGGGGTTGGAGATCGCCGAGGCGACCGTGACCAGCACCGCCGAGGTGCAGCAGGCCGCTGAGTCCCTGGACGTGGACGCCTTCTACGTCATCACCGACAACACGGTGGTGTCAGCGCTCGCCTCGCTGGTCCAGGTCGCTGAGACCAAGAAGATCCCGGCGATCGCTGCCGAGGGGAACTCCGTGACTGAGGGGTCGGCCGCTGCCATGGGCATCTCCTACTATGACCTCGGCCACCAGACCGGCGAGATGGCGGTGACGATTCTCTCCGGTGAGGGCGACCCGGCCACGATGCCGGTGGAGAGCGCCCCGGAACTCAAGCTGTTCCTCAACATCGGCGCGGCCGAGCGGATGGGTCTCGTCGTTCCGCAGGAGATGATCGACCAGGCGGACCCGATGAACGTCACCGAGTGACCTGACCCTTGGCTGCTGACCGTCCATGATCACCGCTGTCGAACTCGGCCTGCTGTACGCCGTCATGGCGTTGGGCGTCTACCTGACCTTCCGCGTCCTGGAGTTCGCCGACCTCACCGTTGATGGCAGCTTCACCACCGGGGGCGGAGTGGCCGCCATCGGCATCATCAACGGGGTGCCACCGGCACTCACGCTGGTGCTGGCGCTGGCGAGCGGTCTGGTCGCAGGCCTCATCACCGGGTTGCTGCACACCAAGGGGAATATTGACGGTCTGCTGGCGGGAATCCTGACCCAGGTCGGCCTGTACTCGATCAACCTGCGCATCATGGGCCGACCGAACCTGTCCCTGTTGCGGGAGGCCACCCTGTTCACGCCGCTCCGCGAGGCGGGGATCCTCGGCACCTGGCTGAGCGGGCTGATCCTCGTCGGCGGCGTCCTGGTGGTGCTGGCCGTCCTGGTGTGGTTTCTGCATACCGATCAGGGCGTCGCGATGAGGGCCACCGGCGACAATCCGGACATGATCCGTTCGTTCGGCGTCTCCACCGATGCCACCAAAATGCTCGGTCTCGCGCTCTCCAACGGGCTGGTGGCGCTCAGTGGCGCCCTGATCGCGCAGTACCAGGGCTTCGCTGACATCAGCATGGGCATCGGCATGATCGTGGCCGGGCTGGCGTCGGTGATCATCGGGCAGGCGATCCTGGGCCGGCTGACCATTCTGCGGGCCGCCACTGCCGTGGCGCTGGGGTCGGTGCTCTACCGGGTCGTGATCCAACTCGCCCTGCAGGCGGGCCTGAACCCCAATGACATGAAGCTGATCTCGGCCGTCCTGGTGGTCATCGCCCTCATCCTGCCGCAGTGGAAGGGTTTCGCCCGGCTGCAGGGCCGCTTCCGGCGGCGGCCGGCGCCGGCCGACGGCTCCCCTGGCGACGATGACGCCCGGGTGCATCTCGACGATGAGGCGGTCCGCTGATGCTCACCCTCACCGATGTCGCGGTCTCCTTCTTCCCCGGGACGGTCAATGAACGGCGGGCCCTCCAAGGGGTCGATCTGACTCTGGCCGACGGTGATTTCGTCACCATCGTCGGCTCCAACGGCGCCGGCAAGTCGACCCTGCTCAATGTGGTGGCCGGTACGCTGCGCGCCGACGCGGGACGGGTGGTCATCGACGGACGCGACATCACGCGGTGGTCCGAGCACCAGACCGCGCAGCTCGTCGGTCGGGTCTTCCAGGATCCGCGCGCCGGGACGGCGCCGCACATGACCATCGAGGAGAACCTCGCCATCGCGCTCGCCCGCGGCACCCGGCGCGGTCTGCGCCAGGCGGTCACCCGGGCCAGACGTGAGCGGTTCGCCGCTGAGTTGCTGCAACTGGAGCAGGGCTTGGAGAGTCGGCTCAAGGACTGGGTGGGTCTGTTGTCCGGCGGCCAGCGCCAGGCGCTGAGCCTGCTGATGGCCACCCTCCAGGAACCACAGGTGCTGCTCCTGGACGAGCACACCGCCGCCCTCGACCCGCAGCGGGCCGCGCTGGTGACCCGGCTCACCGGTGAGATCGTCACCCGGCACCGACTCACCACGCTCATGGTGACCCACAACATGGAGCAGGCCCTGGCGTTGGGCAACCGGTTGATCATGATGCACGCCGGGCGGATCGTCCTCGAACTCGACGCCGAGCAGAAGCGGGGGATGACGGTCCCCGGCCTGCTGAGGGAGTTCGAGCGGCTCAAGCTCGACATGGACGACCGGACGCTGCTGTCCTGAGCAGCGCCGCCCGGTCCTGACGGCGACGCCGCAGCTGCTTCCGCGGGTGGGCCATCGCGCCGGCCTGCGGTAGCGTCGACCACTCGCGGTGGGTGTCGGGTCTGGCGTCCCTGGGGAGCGTCGGCCTGAGACCGGCGGGGCATGAGCACCTGGCGCTCATGATCGCGCTCGGTTCGGGTGTTTTCCGATACCGGAGATTTCCGGCTGCTGCTGGCCGTCCGCACCCGGGGCGAATGGTCCGATGGTGCGCCGGGTGAAACAGCCCTGACTTCTTTTCCGGGGCCCGGTGTTTCCGGCTCCCGATGGGGCGCCGGAGATCGGTGGGGCGGTGGCTGGGCTGGGCCAGCTGAACTTGACACTGCGCCCTGAGAAGGGCTATCCGGGCCCACTCGAGTGACCCGGAGCAGGAGTCAAATTATTGAGTGTTTTCGCAAAATTGGCCACGGGTGTTGCTGGTCGCCTCGGGTGAGTAACCGCGAATGGCGGGACGGAAACCCGGGATATGTTGGTTTGCGCGGTCTTCTTGAACCGTTTTACGGTGGTGGAACCTGAAACATAGGGAGAGGTCCGCATGCAACAGAAATCAACTACTCGCCGGTGGGGCAGGCTGGCCGCAGCCTTCGTCCTGGCGGCGGTCATGGTGGCCGGGGGGGCTCCTAAGGCTTGGGCAGCGCCCATCACCCCGGTCTCGGGATCGCTGGAGATCACCGCCACGGATACGACTGTCAACGCCGGGTGGGGCACCAAGGTCACCTTCGAACTCGCCTTCACCACCCCCAACGACGCCGCGGCAGGAGATACCTTCGAGATCTACCTGCCCGAGATCCTCAACGACTGGCCGACGGACACGGTGTTGGCCAAGAATTCCGATGGGGTCGTTGGCTACGAGGTGAACATCCTGCCGGCCGCCGGAGGTAACCCGGCCAAGGCTGTGTTCCGGCTGACCGCCGCGGGTGCCGACATCGACAATCTCGGGGTGGTCGCCGAGTTCGGCTCCTCGGTCGGGGGCACCTCGGTCGGCACCTATCCTTCCGAGATCACCGACACCGTCACCGGTGCGACGCTGTGGAACGGCCCCATCGTCGTCACGGCGCCCACCAACTATGCCCCGCGGTATCCCTACAAGAACAGTTGGTTCGCCGACGGCGGCCAGTGCCGGGTGGAGACTGACCAGTGCCTGGAGTTCGTCGTCGGCTCCGAGAGCGGAGCCACCGGTACCTTCAGCTTCACCGATACCGCCGCCAACTGGCAGTTCGACTGCGAGCCGGGCATCCTGGTGCGCCGGATTGACGTGGAGCAGCCTGAGCAGCCCGGGAACACGGTCGATTACAAGACCGTCGAGACGATCATGCCCGGCGATTCCCGGTTGAGCTGCTCGGCTGGCGGGATCGAACTCACCTACGATGTCGGCGCGCTGAACCTCGGTCCCGATGAGCACGTCCAGTTCATGCTCCTCTCCGATGCCGTCGTCCCCGGCGGATCGGGCCTGGTGACCTACGCCAACACCGCTGAGATCAGCTCCAACGGGGTCCCCCGAAACGAGGAGACCTCATCGAGGTCGGCCTACTTCGGCGCCCGCGTCACCGGTGACGGCATCGACATCATCAAGCGTGACGAGGTGGGCAACGATGCACAGGATGCGGGCAAGGAACGAGCCGGAGTCGTCGATCTCAGCGATTCCCACGGCGCCACCACGCTCGACTTCGTGATCCGGAACTCAGGCACGACCGACCTGAGCGAGGTGACGGTCTCTGACGCAGTGACCGACGGGTCGGGCTCGGTGAGTAATCTCACCTGCACCGTCCCGGGTGGCGAGGTGATCAAGGCCGGTGCTGACGGGACGGTGAACTGGGCTGGCACGTTCGCCGCCGGTGCTGACTTCAGCTGTTCCGCCGACCTCAGCGGCGTGGCGGGCCCCCACCGCGATCTGGCGAGGGTGACCGCGACCGGCAACGGCAGCGTCTCTGACGAGGACGAGTACAACGCCACCGCCAAGAAGCCGGTGAGCATCGGTGACTATGTCTGGTTCGACGCCGATGCTGACGGTGTTCAGGACGGTACCGAGAAGCCTGCTTCCGGGGTGACGGTGACGCTGTACAAGGCAGACGGAGCCACCCAGGTCGGTGCGACCAGCACCGATGCCGACGGCTTCTACTCGTTCACCGACCTGACTCCCGCCTCCGACTACGTGGTGGTGTTCACCGCTCCGGACGGATATCTGTTCACGACGCAGACCGTGGGCAGCGACACCGCGGTGGATTCGAACCCGGGCACCGATGGTCGCGCCCCGGTGACCACACCCGCAGAGGGGGACAACTCCGCCACCACGCCGGACGATCCCACCATCGACGCCGGCCTGATCCCGGTCAGCATGAACCTGGTGCTCGCCAAGGAACTCGTCGGCACCAGCCCGTTCGAGGCGGGCGACACGGTCGAGTTCACCCTGACACCGAGCAATGACGGCAACAGTGATGCGGTGGCGGGCTGGTCGGTGACCGACGTCCTCCCCGAAGGGCTGACCCTCACCGGCCTGGCAGGTGAGGGCTACACCTGTGATGTCGCGAGCGCGAGCTGTGTGTCGGAGACCGAGGGTCTGGCCTCCGGGGCGACCGGAAACCCGATCACGGTGAGCGCGACCCTCGATGACGGGGCGAGGGGAACTCTGCACAACGTCGCTTACGTCAGCCCGGACAGCGACGACATCGAGGAGACGAACCCGCTGGTGGTTCCGACCACCGGTACCGACACCGACGCCACCGACACCGACAATGACGCCCAGGCGGATCTGACGGTGGCTGCGGAGCCGGTAGCAGCGGTGGAGGAGCCGACGACGCCGGAGGACGCCGAGGAGGAGCCGCAGACGCCGTCGGGAGCTCAGGAGGAGCCGCAGGCGCCGCTCGCCTACACCGGGAGCAACGAGTTCCTCGGTCTGGCCGGGGTCGGTGGCCTCGCGCTGCTGGTGGCCGGTGGAGTCCTGCTCCGGGCACGACGGGGGCACTGAGCCGCGGTTCTGACTCAGCTCCAGACCCAGAAGGGGCCCTCCTGCGGGAGGGCCCCTTCCGTCGATGCCTGGTCGGTCCCGGCCAGCGCTCAGATGGCGCGGGCGGACAGGACGCCGTCGACGCCCTTCACCCGGGCGACAAGCTCGGCGGGAATGGTGCCGTTGACGTCGACGAGGGTGTAGGCCAGCTCCCCACGGGAGGAGTTGAGCAGATCTGCGATGTTGAGCCCCGCCTCGCCGACCATGGTCGAGATCTGTCCCACCATGTTCGGGACGTTGGCATTCGCGATCGCCAGCCGGCTGGTGTTCTCGGCGCGGGGGAGCTCGGCGCCGGCGAAGTTGACCGCGTTGCGGATGGTGCCGTCCACCAGATAGCCCCGCAACTGGTCGGCAGCCATCCGGGCGCAGTTCTCCTCGGCCTCACCGGTGGAGGCGCCCAGATGAGGGAGTGTCACCACGTGCGGGCGCTTGTTCAGCACGGGAGTGGGGAAATCGCACACGTACCCGCGAAGTTCATCGGCCTCCAGCGCGGCGATCAGCGCGCCCTCGTCGACGATCGGGCCGCGCGCGAAGTTGATCAGCACCGCTGAGGAGCGCATGGCCCGGAACTCGGCAGAGCCGATGAGCCCGCGGGTGCCCTCGACCAGCGGCACGTGGATGGTGACGATGTCAGCGCGGCGCAGCAATTGCTCCAGCGCGGTGACGCGTTCGACCTTGGCCGACAGCTGCCAGGCGTGCTCGACGGTCACCTTCGGGTCGTAGCCGAGGACGTTCATCCCCAGGGAGACCGCCACGTTGGCGACCTCGACGCCGATGGCACCCAATCCGATCACCCCGAGGGTACGGCCGGGGAGCTCGAAGCCGACAAAGTTCTTCTTGCCTGCCTCGACGAGGCGGTCCATGGTGGCGTGGTCGCCGTCGAGGCGGTGCGCGAAGGCGGCGGCGTCGACAATGTTGCGCGCGGCGAGGAAGATCCCCGCGACCACGAGTTCCTTGACCGCGTTCGCATTCGCGCCGGGGGTGTTGAAAACAGGAATCCCGCGCGCGGTGTAGTCCGGGATGGGAATGTTGTTGGTCCCCGCTCCAGCCCGGGCGACGGCGAGCAGCGAGGCCGGGATCGCTTCGCCATGAAGACTGGCCGAGCGCAGCAGGAGCGCCTGCGGGTCCTCCACCTGCGGCCCGACGAGAAACTCGTCGGCCGGAAGCCGGCTGAGGCCGACCTGGCTGATGGCGTTGAGCGTGCGGATGCGGTAGGTCATGGACTCTCTATCTGTGGTGCGTGGTGAAGGCTCAGCCGTGGGTGCGCTCGAACTCGGCCATGAAGGCGACCAGAGCCTGCACACCTTCGGGCGGCATCGCATTGTAGAGCGAGGCCCGCATGCCACCCACACTGCGGTGCCCGGCGAGGTTGGTCAGCCCGGCGGCGGCCGCCTCAGCGACGAACGGCTTCTCCAGGGTCGGATCGGCCACCAGGAAGGGGACGTTCATCCAAGAGCGGGCGGCCGGATCGACCGGGTTGGAGTAGAAGTCGGAGCCGTCGATGAACGAGTACAGAGTGGCGGCCTTCTCCCGGTTCCGGTCGGCCAGGCCGGCCAGACCACCCTGGTCCCGGATCCAGTCCAGTTCCAGGCCGAGCAGGTACCAGCCGAAGGTCGGAGGGGTGTTGATCATCGAGTCGGCCCCCGCCTGAACCGTCCAGTCCCAGACCGTCGGCGTGGTGGGACGGGCCCGACCGAGCAGGTCGCGGCGGACAATGACCACCACGAGCCCTGAGGGCCCCATGTTCTTCTGGGCGCCGGCGTAGATGACACCGAAGCGGGACACATCAACCGGTCGCGACAAGATCGTGGAACTCATGTCCGCGACGACCGGGACATCTCCGGCATCCGGCACGTAGCCGAACTCGACGCCACGAATGGTCTCGTTGGGGGTGTAGTGCAGATAAGCGGCATCTGGCTCCACGACGAAGGAGCCCTCGGCGGGCACCTGGGTGTAGTTGCTGGCCGCCTCGTCGGCGACGATGCTGACCTCGGCGTACTTCTGCGCTTCCTTGACGGCCTTCGTGCCCCAGTCGCCCGTGACGAGGTGGGCGACGCGGCCGCCTTCGGCCGTCAGGTTCAACGGGGTGGCGGCGAACTGGCCCAGCGCGCCCCCCTGGAGGAACAGGCAGGCGTAGTCCTCGCTGATCCCCATCACCTCGCGCAGGGATGCCTCGACGTTCGCCGCGCACGCGACGAACTCCTTGCTCCGGTGGGACACCTCCATGACCGACATGCCGAGGCCCTGCCAGTCGAGGAGCTCTGACTGGGCGCGTTCGAGGACCTCGGTGGGGAGCATGGCGGGGCCGGCGGAGAAGTTGTAGACACGCATGAGGCCATCTTCCTCCTCGGGCCAGGGCGCGACGTCCGCCGTCTCACGACTGTTCGGGCAGCGCCGGTGGTGGCCGACCTGAGCCGACGAGGCCACGCACGCCCGATTTGCCGCCCCTGCGCCGCCGTGACAGAATAACCGGGTTGCTTTGACGCTGGTTGCGGCAAGGCCGTTCTGGGTGCGCCTGGAGCGGGTTCCGCAAGAACGCCAACCCGAGCAAGTCGGCGGTCGCCGCCGGGCCCTACCGAGTCCCACTTCGAGGAAGTGAGATTTGTGCGGCCCGAAGGGCGCGACACGCCCGACCGCGGGGGTCGGAGCGGCAAGGGGTTTCCTCGGCCGAGGAGCCCCAAGCGAGGGCAGTAGCTGCTGACTGGCCCACGACGAGGTAAGGACGACATGGCGGGACAGAAGATCCGGATTCGACTCCGGGCCTATGACCATGAGGTCATTGACACGTCGGCGAAGAAGATCGTCGACACGGTCACCCGTACCGGCGCACAGGTCGCCGGCCCGGTGCCCCTGCCGACCGAGAAGAACGTGTACTGCGTGATCCGGTCGCCGC
>JBKEBV010000032.1:0-5696 GCA_047973315.1 Propioniciclava sp. | reverse complement strand
CAGGGCCGACATGAAGATGACGACCGGGTAGCCGATCTGCACCCAGATCAGCACGAGCATGACGCTCGGCATGGCCAGATCCGGGTTGCCCAGCCAGTCCGGCGGGTCGGCGACCCCCAGTTCGGTGAGGAGCACGTTGACTGCACCGTCCTGGGCGTTGAGGATCCAGTTCCAGACCACGCCGGCCACGGCCACCGGGAGGATCTGGGGAAGGTAGTACGTCGCCCGTAGGAAAGCCGCCACGCGTGGTCCGAACCGACGGCCGAGGTAGTCGAAGAGGGTCGCGGCCAGGATCAGTCCGAGCAGGGTCGGAACGATCACCATTGCGATGATCATGGCGATGGAGTTCTGGAATGACACCCAGAACGCCTGATCGGACGCGAGGTCGCGGTAATTGCCCAGGCCGTACCAGCGCATCGGGGCGAGGCCGCCCTTCCACTTGAACAGACTGATGTAGACGTTCATCACCAGCGGGTAGCCGATGACCACCACGAACGCGAGGACACCGGGGATCAGGTAGCTCAGATAGGGGAGCCATTCGGGTATGCGGCGCCGTCGCCGGGTGGGCTGGGTTGCCAAGGTCATGGGAATCGTCCTCGCACTCACATCGGTTGGGAGGGTGGATCGGAGGTGGGGGGTGGGGTCGGTGGGGCCGCACCGCAGCGGGAGCCCCACCGACGTGACGGTCTGATCAGCCGTTGATCAGGTCGTCCTTGCCCGACTCGTAGGGCTCTTTCAGGCCGTCGAGGACGGCGTCCGGGTCCTTGTTGCCGTTGGCTAGGGACTGCAGCTGGGAGACGAGCACGTCGTAGTAGCCCGGCACCGGCCAGTCGGGGTAGAACGCGAGGCCGTCGGTGTCCAGCACGGTCTGGAAGTTGGTCGTCAGTTCCTTGACCTTCTCGTCGGTGATCACCGAGGCGTCACCGGCCACGGGCAGCCCGCCCGCCTCGGCGAACACGTTCTGCACCTCGGGGCGCAGCGTGATGTCGATGAACTCCTTGGCCAACGTCGGCGAGCTGGCATTGGTCGGGATCACCCACAGGTTTCCCGACGAGCCCGGGTGCAGGGAGTTGCCCGGGAACAGGAACATGCCCCAGTCGTCGGCCATTTCCGCGTTGAGCCGACCGAACCACCACGAGCCGGACACCATCATCGGGTACTTGCCGTTGATGAACGACACCCCCATGTCCTCGGCCTTGAGGGCGGCGATTTTGGTGTCGATGTAGCCCTGCTCGATCCACTCCTGCAGCTTCTCGGTGCCGGCACTCATCTGAGGTCCGTGGAAGTCGACGTCGCTGGCGAACAGCTGGTAGGAGTCGACGAAGGAGCGATCAGCGTGCGCCAAGACGAGTTCGTACCAGAGCTGACCCAAGGGGTACTCGGCTCCGGCCTCGGCGAGCGGGGTGACGCCGGCCTCGGCGAAGGTCGCCATCACCGTCTCGAACTCCTCCAGGGTGGTGGGCACCTCCAGGTCGTGCTCGGCGAACATCGCCTTGTTGTAGTAGACGCCGACGAATTCACCGTAGTTGGGGACGCCGTACCAGTCGCCGCTGCCCATGAGCCCCTGCTCGTCGTACTGGGCGGTGGTGGCCAGCGAGCCGGCGAGCTTGGTGTCCCAGCCGTACTCGGCGGCGGCGTCGGTCAGCGGCATCAGCAGGCCTTGGGAGGCGAGCTGGCCGGCGGTCGCGTTCCCCTTGTTGTACTCCATCACGTCGGGAACCGAGTCGCCGGTGAGCACGATCTTGGCGTTCTTCTGGATCTGCTCGAAGGACTGCTCCTCCTGGATCACCTCGACATCGGGATGCTCCTCCTGGAAGATCTCTACGGCCTTGGCCCAGGCCTGGCCCATCGCCGAATCGTCGTTCTCGTAGTCCCAGATGGTCAGCGTCGTCTCCTCGCCGCCGGCCGGGCTCCCCGATCCTCCCGAACAGCCCGTCAGGGCGAGGGCGATCGAGGTGGCCGCGGCCAGCAGCGTGAGGCCTGCTTTGCGCTTCATTGCGTTCCTTCCTGCACGGTGGTTGCTACGGACGGGGGCTGTCCGTGGTGGTCCCGGGTGGACCGACACTCAAGCCCGGCTCGTAGGCGCACGGGATGAGCAGATGGGGTACCTCGGCGTTGTCGCCGGCGAGGCGGCTGAGGAGACAGTCGACCGCCTCCCGGCCGAGTTCCGTCCCCGGTGCGTGCATGGTGGTCAGCTGCGGATGGCTGAGCGTGCCCACGTTCGGGGAGGAGACCACCCCCAGCACCGACATGTCCTGCGGAAGCGAGAGTCCGCGTTGCTGGAGTTCGGCGAAGACACCGAAGGTGGCCAGCTCGTTCATGGTCACCAGGGCGGTGAGCCGGGGCTCGGCCGACATCATCTCGGCGGTGACCCGGCGCCCGTCGGCGGGCGAGTCATCGCAGGTCCGGATGACCGGGTCCAGGCCGCGGCTGGTCATCGATCCGGTGAAGAACTCTGCGGCTCTCACCGCGGGGCCGTAGCCCGCCGCGAGGCTGGCCCGGGAGTGGTTGAGGAAGCCGATGTGTCGGTGCCCCAGGCCGGTGAGCCGGTCGACGGCCTCCTCGAAGGTCGCCTCAAAATCGACATCCACGCTGGGCCTGCCGGTGACATCGCGGGTACGACCCATCAGCGTGTAGGGAATCCCCGCCTCCTCGAGCATGTCCACGCGCGCATCGTCGAGGTGGACCTCGAGGAGGAGGACGCCGTCGGCCATGCCCTGCTGCACCATGCTGCGGATCTGTTCGCCCTCGGCGGCGCCGGCGCTGGGCCACAACACCAAGTGGTAGCCGCGCTCGCGGGCGCGTTCGGTGGCCGAGCGGACGAACTCGCCCAGGGTGCCCAGCAGGCCCATCTGGACCCCGGGGAAGGCCAGGGCGAGCACCTGGCTGCGGCGGGACGCCAGCGTCCGGGCCGACGCGTTCGGTTGATAGCCCAGCTGCTGGATCGACGCCTCGACCCGGGCCCGGGTGGCCGCGCTGATCGGCCGGGTTCCGGACAACGCGTAGGACACCGTGGACAGGGAGACGCCTGCGTGCCGGGCGACATCGGCGATCGTGACCATGGCGGCACCTCCTTGTGGTTGACGTGCTGTCGAAGCGCTTCGATGGTTTATGTTGCCACGCGCAACAAATAGGCGTCAAGGGGTTCTCCGACCGAGAAGTGCAACGGTTCGGTCACGGCGGCCGGGCGCGGTCGGTCTCGGGGGGCGGGCGGTGACGGGCGCTGGCTGCGTTCGATCTGATCGCCGCTGGTGGCGCTCTGCCGGGACTGCCGGAGTGCTCAGCCTGCGGCGTCGAGGCGTGATGAGTGACGATCAGGGTTCCAGTGCGGCCAGAAAGCCCTCCCAGCTCTCGGCGATGGGGACGATCCGCTGCCCGACATCGACCGGACCTGACGGCGGCGCTGTGGCCAGGTCCGCGGCCATCGAGGCGATATCGGCCTGGCTCAGGCGGTCGCTCGACAACCCGTACACCAGGGCGCGCGCCTGATCGTCGTCCAGATCGAGAGAGTGGAGGTCGGCCAGCGCCAGGGCGAACAGTGAGGTCACCTCGAACTGGAGCTGCTGATCCCCGGCGGGAAGCAGGGTGACCGCCTTCTGGGCGCCGACCGCCGCAGCCCGGGTCCCCAGGGCCCGGAGGGCAACTTCGTGCCGGTCGAGGCCGCGCTCTTTCCGCCCGGAATCACCGACACCCCCACCACGGCAGCCATCGTGCCGACGGTGACGACTGCCCCTCGTGGCTCCGATGGCCGTCTGATAGTGCCGCTCCGCGGCGGCGATGATCTCGGCGGGAGTCGCATCGGGATGGCGGCGCCGCAGCCACTGCAGATAGCGCCGGGCCACCCTGCGCCTGCCACGAACCGCGTCACCGATCATCTCGGTTGCTGCCTCGGCGTCCAGGTCGGCGGCGAAGGTCGGGTCGTCGATGGATCCGGTCGCGCGGGGTGGGTCCTCGGCCATCGGGCCGCCTCCTGGTGTCGGGTTCTGGCCTCGCCGGGATCCTACGGGGTACCGACGTAGTCGGCCAGATGCTGACCGGTCAGGGTCGAGCGGGAACTCACCAGGTCGGCCGGCGTGCCCTCGAACACGACCCGCCCGCCGTCGTGACCAGCGCCCGGACCCAGGTCGATGATCCAGTCGGCGTGGGCCATCACCGCCTGGTGGTGCTCGATGACCACCACACTCCGACCCGCATCAACCAGGTCGTCCAGCAGCCGGAGCAGGTTCGCGATGTCGGCCAGGTGCAGTCCGTTGGTCGGCTCGTCGAGCAGGTAGACCCCGCCCTTCTCGCCCAGGTGCATCGCCAGCTTCAGCCGTTGGCGCTCCCCTCCGGAAAGGGTGTTGAGCGGCTGGCCGAGGGTCAGATATCCCAGACCGACGGCCTCGAGATTCACCAGGATCCGGTGGGCGGCCAGCACCTTGGTGTCCTTGGCGGCGAAAAAGCCGACCGCCTCGGTGACCGGAAGGGCGAGGACATCGGCGATGGTCCGGTCGCCCAGGGTGTAGGCGAGCACCTCGGCGCGGTACCGGCGGCCCTCGCACTCCTCGCACGGGGTCGAGACGGTGTCCATGAACCCGAGCTCGGTGACGATGATGCCCGCCCCCTTGCAGACCGGGCAGGCACCCTCGGAATTCGCGCTGAACAGGGCCGGCTTGACCCTGTTGGCCTTGGCGAACGCCTTGCGGATCGGTTCCAGCATGCCGGTGTAGGTGGCCGGATTCGACCTGCGGGAGCCTTTGATGACCCCCTGGTCGACGGTGATGACGCCCTCCCGGTCGGCCAGGGAGCCGTGGATCAGCGAGCTCTTGCCCGACCCGGCCACCCCGGTGACGACGGTGAGCACGCCGGTGGGGAGATCGACATCCACCGCCTGGAGGTTGTTGGTGCTCGCGCCCCGGATCGGCAGTGATCCGGTCGGCATCCGGACGGTGTCCTTGAGCGCCGCCCGGTCGTCGAGGTGGCGTCCGGTGCGGGTGCTGCTCGCCCGCAGGCCCGCGACGGTCCCTTGGAAGCAGATCTCGCCGCCGGCAGTGCCCGCTCCCGGCCCCAGATCGACCACGTGATCGGCGATGAGGATCGTCTCGGGCTTGTGCTCGACGACGAGCACCGTGTTGCCCTTGTCCCGCAACTGGAGGAGTAGGTCGTTCATCCGGACGATGTCATGCGGGTGCAGCCCGATCGTCGGCTCGTCGAACACATAGGTGACATCGGTAAGTGATGACCCCAGATGTCGGATCAGCTTCGTCCGCTGCGCCTCGCCCCCGGAAAGCGTGCCCGAGGGCCGATCCAGCGACAGGTAACCCAGGCCGATACCGACGAACGCGTCGAGCAGCTGGTTGAGGCCCCGCAGCAGCGGGGCCGCCGATGGCTCCTCGACGGTGCGCACCCACGCTGCCAGATCGGAGATCTGCATCGCGCAGGCGTCGGCGATGCTGATCCCGGCGATCATCGACGACCGGGCGTGCGGTGCCAACCTCGTGCCGCCGCAGTCGGGGCAGGCGGCGAAGGTGACTGCGCGCTCGACGAACCGCCGCAGGTGCGGCTGCAGCGCATCGACGTCCTTGCTGAGGATCGATCTACGGCGGCGGGATCTACACCGACGGGGCGCTCCTCTTCGACGGGAGCACGGTCACCGACAACAGCGCCCAGGTCGCCGGGGGCGGCTACTACTGGGCGAAGGTCCCGGCGACGAACAT
>JBKEBV010000187.1:0-5030 GCA_047973315.1 Propioniciclava sp. | reverse complement strand
AGCGGATGGCCGTCATCGGCGACCACCCGCCAGCGGACCTCGTAGCTGCCTGCAGGCAACGGCCCTCGGAGCTGCTGGGTCACCGTGGTGTGAGCCACCGACGGTTCACCGGTCTGCCACGTCTGGCCGGTGGCATCAACCACCACCACGGCGACCCCGACTGACAGTGGTTCGGCGCCGAAGGTCAGCACCACCTCACGCGGAGCGATGTCGAGTCGGGCATCGGGGGCGGGGGATCTCTCCTCGATCTCGACATGGGCGCGCGCCGAAGGAACAGTGGCCCACGTCAGGGCGCTGATCAGTGCCACCGCGACAACGCGGGTGGCCCAGCGGAATGTAGCACGGGTCGTCATCGCCGCACACCTTAACAGCGCGGGGGTCGGAGGTGGAAAAAAGCGTCTCGAAAAATACCTCAGGTGGGTATAAGAATACCTCCAGGGGGTAAACAAATAGTACAAAGGCGCAACCGGATATTCCGAGACGCACCCCTACTCGTTCCGTCGTAGGAGTGTGCGCGGGAGTCAGGGGTACCCCCCCTCATCGTGGGCTGCCCTGGCCAGCGGCGGACGGCCAGGCCGCACCGTCGGGGTGCGGTGGCGCCTCTGGTCAGCCCCGGATCGTGGTCAGGTCCGGACCGTCGGCGTTGGTCGTAGCCACCGGGCGGCGAGGAGGCCGCCGATGGCGCCGCCGGCGTGAGCCTGCCACGACACCTCGGCGGCAGACGGGAGCACTCCCCACAGGATGCCGCCATAGACCACGAAGGCAGCGACACCGAGCACAAGGTGGCTCCACCGGCGGGTGAAGAACCCGCGGGCCAGTACGAAGGTGAGCCATCCGAACACCAGACCCGAGGCGCCGACGGTGACGGAGTTGGCTGGTGCGATGAGCCAGACCACCATCCCCGAGGCGATCACCGAGCACAGGGTGGCGGTGATGAACCCCCGGAGTCCCGACAGGAGGATCACCAGTCCGAGGACGAAGAACGGGACCGAGTTGGCCACCAGGTGATCAAATCCGGAATGGATCAACGGTGCGGTGAGGAGTTGGGGGAGCTCGTCGAGTTCGCGCGGGCTGATCCCCCAGAGGTCGAGCTTCAGCGCGGGTACGGCAACGTCGATCACCTCGAGCAGCCAAAGGACACCGAGCCCTACCACCATCACCAGGGTGGCGCCGGCCAGCGATGGCCGTCCGGTGATGGGGTGTTGACGTTGCGTGGCGGTGCTCGAACTCATGCCCCCAGTGTGGTCGACGGGTCAAGTTCACGGGGAATCGTGCGCTGTCCGCCCGCTGGTGCTCGGGCGCCGCGAGGTCTGCCGCTCGCGACCCTCGTCGTCGGTGGTGCGGCTGAGGTCGGGAGGAGCGGCTGGCGTCGATGGGGTTCTCGCGGTCGGACGGGGCCGGAGGCGACCAACGGTAACCAAACTGGAACCAAGCATCCTTGACCTTGTGTGAGCCACCCGGGTTGGGTGGACCCATGCCGGCACCCCTGGTCACCCTGCGCAAGGTCAACAAACATTTCGGGGATCTGCATGTCCTCAGAGACATTGACCTCGAGGTGGGTCACGGCGAAGTCGTCATCCTGATCGGGCCCTCGGGTTCGGGTAAGTCCACGTTGTGCCGCACGATCAATAGGCTCGAGACGTTCGAGTCGGGCTCCATCACCATCGACGGGGTGCCGCTGCCGGAGGAGGGGCGGGCGCTCGCGCAGTTGCGCGCCGATGTCGGCATGGTCTTCCAGTCGTTCAACCTCTTCGCCCACAAGTCGATTCTGGAGAATGTGACCCTCGGCCCCATCAAGGTGCGGAAGCTGTCCCGGTCGGCGGCCGAGAAGGAGGCGATGGACCTGCTGGAGCGGGTCGGCGTCGCCCACCAGGCGTCGAAGGTCCCGGCGCAGCTGTCGGGCGGGCAGCAGCAGCGGGTGGCGATCGCCCGTTCCTTGGCGATGCATCCCAAGGTGATGCTGTTCGACGAGCCGACATCGGCACTCGATCCGGAGATGATCAATGAGGTGCTCGACGTCATGATCGAACTTGCCGCATCGGGCATGACGATGATCGTGGTCACCCACGAGATGGGCTTCGCCAGGAAAGCGGCCGACCGGGTGGTTTTCATGGACGACGGACAGATCGTGGAAACCGCAACCCCGGAGGAGTTCTTCTCTCGTCCGAGGTCGGACCGCGCCAAGGACTTCCTCTCCAAGATCCTCACGCACTGAATCCCACCAAGAAAACCCCAACCGAAGGGAATTGTTGTGAAGAAGATTGCTTGGGCATCGCTCGCCGGTGCCATGGCCCTGACCCTGTCGGCCTGCGGCGGATCGGCAACCCCGTCGGACACCTCCAGTGCCGGCGGTGGTGGCGGCGAGGACACGATCAAGGTCGGCATCAAGTTCGACCAGCCGGGCCTTGGTCTCAAGGAAGGGGAGAGCTACACCGGAATGGATGTCGAGGTGGCCACCTACGTGGCGGAGAAGCTGGGGTACTCCGCAGAGCAGATCGAGTGGACCCAGGCCCCCAGTGCGCAGCGGGAGTCCCTCATCGAGAACGGGCAGGTCACCTTCATCGTGGCGACCTACTCCATCACCGATGCCCGCAAGGAGAAGGTCGACTTCGCCGGCCCCTACTTCATCGCCGGCCAGGACCTCCTGGTCCGTTCCGACGACGATTCCATCACCGGCGTGGAATCACTGGCCGGGAAGAAGCTGTGCTCGGTGACCGGGTCGACGTCGGCGCAGAACGTCAAGGATCAGGTGCCCGACGTGAACCTGCAGGAGTTCGGTACCTACTCCGAGTGTGTCACGGCGCTGGCGGCCGGCAGCATTGACGCCCTGACCACCGACGACACGATTCTGGCCGGCTACGCCTCCCAGGAGCAGTACGCCGGCAAGCTCAAGGTCGTCGGCGCGCCGTTCTCCGTGGAGAACTACGGGATCGGCCTGAAGAAGGGTGACACGGCCTTGTGCACCTCGATCACCGACGCGATCACCGCCATGGTCGACGACGGTACCTGGCAGACGATCGTCGACAACAACCTGGGTGCCGCCGGGTTCACCGCAGGCGAGGGCAACCCGCCCACGCCGGAGCCCTGCGCCTGAGCCTGCGGTTGGTGCTGCCCGGCCCTGAGTCGGGCAGCACCACCGAGGGGGGCTGGCGGATCTGCAGACGAGAAGGAGGACGCCCGTGGGGGAGATACTCGCCAACTACGACATCCCGGGTGCCTTCTGGCTGACGATTCAGCTGGCGGTCATCTCAACGGCAGGCTCGTTGGTGCTCGGCACGATCATCGCCGTCCTGAGAGTGTCGCCGGTGCCGGTGATGCGCGTACTGGGAACCCTGTACGTCAACACGATCCGCAACACACCGCTGACGCTGCTGATGGTCGCCTCGATTCTCGGGCTCACCTACATTCTCGGCCTGGAGATCTCGCCAGATGCGAAGACCAATGCCTACTGGTGGGCAGCGATCATGCTCAGCGTCTACCACGCCACCTACATCTGTGAGGCGCTGCGCAGTGGTGTCAACACGATTCCTCCCGGCCAGGCGGAGGCGGCCCGTTCCATCGGGCTGACCTTCGGTCAGTCCCTCACCCAGGTCCTCCTGCCGCAGGCGTTCCGCGGTTCGATCGCTCCGCTGGGCTCGGCGGTGATCGCGCTGATCAAGAACACCACGGTGGCCGCGATGATTGGAGTGATGGAGGCCGCCGGCCTGATGGCGGTCATCGTGGAGAACGAGACGGGGTCATTGCCGGTCTTCCTGCTCTTCGCTCTCGCCTTCCTGGTGCTGACCTTCCCGTTGGGTCTGTTGGTCACCTGGTTGTCGGAGAGGTACGCGGTGAAGCGATGAGTGCCCCGGCTCTGTTCGATGCTCCGGGTCCACGCACCCGCGCCTTCTACCGCGTCTTCACCGTCGTGGCCCTGCTCGTCGCCGCCGCCATCGCCTTCTTCGTCGTGGCCCGGATGGCCGAGAAAGGGCAACTCGACCCAGCCCTGTGGGCGCCGTTCCTCACCCCGGTGGCCTGGACGGAGTACCTGCTCCCGGGCCTGTGGGGAACCCTACGGGCCGCGCTGGCGGCCATCGTGCTGGCGCTCATCTTCGGACTGATCTTCGGGATGGGCCGGCTGTCCCGCAATCCGGTGATCCGGATTCCTGCGGGAATCGTGGTGGAGTTCTTCCGCGCCGTCCCGGTGCTGATCATGGTCATCTTCGCCTTCGCGGTCTACACCGGCGCACAGATCTTCGACACCGCACTCAACCCGTTCATCGCCGTCGTGACAGCCCTGACGTTGTACAACGGTTCCCTGATCGCCGAGCTTGTCCGGTCCGGGGTGAACTCCCTCCCCAAGGGCCAGGCCGAGGCGGGGTTGTCCATCGGCCTCACCTGGGGCCAGACCCTCCGGCAGATCCAGTTGCCGCAGGCACTCACGGCGATGCTGCCGGCACTGATCGGTCAGACGGTGGTCATCGTGAAGGACTCGGCGCTGGGTTACATGATCACCTATCTGGACCTGGTCAACTGGTCCAAGACCCTTGGTGCCGCCTACAGCAACACCATCCCGGCCTACCTGGTGGCGGCGGTGCTGTTCATCACCATGAACAACCTCCTCACCCAGCTGGCGCAGCGGGTCGAGGCCCGGCTGAACCGGCGTGGTTCCACCGCGGCGCCGGTCACCGAGGCGGCGGCCGTCGAGTAATTCCCGTCGGACCGGGGGCGCCGGCGATGCCGGTGTCGTTACCCCGACGCCGCCACCGCGGTGCGCCGCGCGGCAGTAGGGTTGCCGCGTGCAGCAGGCTGATATCGGCATCATCGGCGGTTCGGGCTTCTACGAGTTCTTCTCCTCACGACCCGAACGTCTGGACATCTCGACGCCGTTCGGTCCACCGTCGGCACCGGTGACGGTGGGCGAGGTCGAGGGGCGCCGAGTGGCCTTCCTGCCGCGCCACGGCGAGCAGCACCAGTTCGCACCGCACCGGGTCAACTACCGGGCCAACCTGTGGGCGCTGCGCTCGGTGGGGGTGCGGCAGGTGCTCGCG
>JBKEBV010000196.1:0-3012 GCA_047973315.1 Propioniciclava sp. | reverse complement strand
AGCCGGGCCCAGGCCGGCCACCAGGATGCAGCCGGCGACGGTGGGCACCTGCCACAGCCGGAAGCCCCGGCGCGAGCAGAGGTGGACCGCGACCAGGCCCAGCCATCCGACGACGGCAAGAACAGCCAGCAGTGGTTGCCGGGCGGTGGGCTGGAGAAAGGCCATCAGTGCCACAAGCAGCACCACGATGCGGAGTGCCCCGTGCATCTGGAGCGCGGCGAGCTGCAGCAGGAGCTGCGCTGCGAAGACCGCGAGGCTGAGGTAGGGCAGGATCGCCGCTGGCAGGTAGGCGTCCGGTCCGACCGAGACCATTTCGGTCCAGTTTCCCAACGGGCCGGCCGTTGCCAGCAGACCGACGCCGATCGCCATCATCACCGCCGACCCCAGACCGAGGAGTTGCAGTTCCACCGGCCAGGTGCTCACGCGGAGCCGCCCCCGACGAACCGGGGCGAGGACAAGGGTTGCGGCGTCCACGAGCGGGCGGGGGACCTGGCGCGGCATCTCAGCGAATCCTGAGGACCCGGAAGGGCTCGGAGATGCTCACCAACCCGTTCGGGGCGGTGACCAGCGTGGGAAAGGCCCCCGATTCCGGCAGCTCCCAGCGGTGTGCGTCCTCCCCGTCAGCCGAGATCAGGACGATCCCCGACCGGTCCTGACACGCGAGGTGGGTGTCGGTGAACGTCGCTGCTTCGCAACGGAGACTCCGGCGCCACTGGCGTTGATGGGTGCCGGCCCGGTAGCCGGTCACCTGCTCACCGGAGACGGTGACGACGACCTCTCCGAGGTGACCGATGGCGGAGATCACCCCGTCCTGGGTGGGAACGCTGTGCAGTTGTTCGCCAGCGGCCGACAGCGTGTCCATCCGCCCGGAGGCCAGCACGACCACGGTCTCCCCGTCGCAGGACAGGGCTGCCGGAACCGATCCGAGCGGCCGGTCCCAGGCCGGGTCTCCGTCCAGGCTGAACGCGATCACCTCTGAGCCGGTGGTGCCGATCACCGTCAGGCCGCCGCAGGTGACCGGATCGGTGCTGGGGGCCGCGCCGAGGGTGCGCTGCCAGTGGACCTCTCCGTCGGTGAGATCGATCGCGCTCAGGTGCCCGGCGGTGTCGGCGACGACGATCCGGGATCCGGCTCGGGCGCTGGCGCGGGTCACCAGCCCGGGAAGCCTCGTCGTCCAGCGCCACCTGCTGGTTGCGTCGTAGGCAGTCAGGTCTGCCGTGGTGGATCCGGCCAGGAGCAGGTCTCCGTGCCGCTCCAGCAGCGTGATGCGCCCACCCGGGCGGACCCGGCGGACCCGGTTCGGATCATCGTCGGGAACCAGGAGCAGATCCTGGGCCGCCGGTGCCAGGACCAGCAGGTCATCGGTCGCCACCGGCGGGAGGCTGGTGCTCCAGAGCATCGGTGGGTCCACGCCGGCGAGGGTGGTGGTGGCCGACCAACGGCCCGGATCCCGGGTCGAGGGCGCGTCCTCCAGCAGATCCGGACCTACCGGTGGCGGCGGCGCCGGGGATCCGGGAGCGACGCGGCCGATCTCGGGACACCACTGTGTGGTCTCGCTGTCGGTGTCGGATCCGACGGTCACGGTGGTGGCCACGTCCAGGCATCCGGCTGCTCCCGAGTCGCCGGCCGGGCGGCTCGCCCGGGCCTGGGAGGTGTAGGTCAGCTGCCCCCGATCTTCGGCGAGGTAACGGTCGACCGCTCCGGAACTCGACCAGGTGGACCCGTCGCCGATGTCGGCCGGCAGGGTCATCATCGGCGGATCGAAGACCAAGGTCTCCTGCCCACGCCGGAGCAGCGCCTGCTCCACTCCCGTGGTGGTCAACGTGTAGAGGTCGTACTCGCTGACCGGGATGTCGCCCTCCCACCGGGTACTGGTCAGGCGGAGCCACGTCGTCGCCATCGCCGCTTCCGGGTCGGGCATGGCCAAGGTCAGCCACGGGGGGCCACTGCCCATCACCTCACCGCCGCTCATGTGGGCCGATTCCCACATCCAGGTGGTGCCGTCGATGGTGGTGACCTGGCGGGAACCGTCTGCTCCGACCAGGCCGGTGGCGGTGTTGACCGGAACGCCGGTACCGGTGCTGCCAGCGGCACTGGCCCCGGCCATCCCCAGAACGAGAAGCCAGGCGAGCCAGGGCCGGAACGGTCGACGAGGTTCCGGGGGCAGGGCTCCCATACCGAGGACCCTACCGAAGGGTGGCACGGGGTCGGAAGCGGTCCACCGGTCTGGTCACAGGAGCCGGTGGCACTCCGCACAGGAAACGCACAGCTCGCTGCGAGGGAATGGTCTCGTCGTCACATCGCAACCATGAGGGGGACCACCCGTGTTGACCACCGCACTCCACTTCGGACTTGATCTTGTTGCCATCCTCACCCTGGCCGTCGGGGTCTATTTCCCGCGGCATCACCGTCGCGACCTCCTGGTCGCCTATATCGGGGTGAACCTGGGGGTGATGGCGGTCAGTTCGGTCCTGCTCACCGCAGCGGTGGGCGCCGGCCTGGGTCTGGGCCTGTTCGGGGTGCTGTCGATCATCCGACTGCGCTCGGACGAACTCGCCCAGCATGAGATCGCCTACTACTTCGCCGCGCTGGCCCTCGGGCTGATCGGCGGACTGGGCAACGACCTCGCGGTGTCGGCGGTGCTGATGCTGATCGTGGTGCTCACCCTGGTCCTCGCCGACAGCCCGCGGCTGTTCCGGGGGTGGAGCCGGCAGGTGCTGGTGCTCGACCGGGCGCTCACCGACCGGGCTGCGCTCGCCGCCGAACTTGAACAACGCCTCGGCGCCCCGGTCCGCAGCGCGCAGACGCTCAAGCTCGACCTGGTCAACGACACCACCACCGTGGATGTCCGCTTCCGCGCGCTTCCCGACGCAGTCCCGGCGGTGGCCCGATGAACGTTGCGACCCTCGCCGCTCCCCTTCCCGGTCTCACCCTCGCCCAGCTCAACGCCGCGGCGTCGCTGCTCACCCGGGTGGACCGCAAGTATCTGATCGACAACCGGGAGCTGGCTGA
>JBKEBV010000116.1:0-4808 GCA_047973315.1 Propioniciclava sp. | reverse complement strand
TGAGCTGGGGTTCTACGTGGCCGGTGCTGATGTGGCCACCCGCATCGCCTGGGCGCTGGAGGTCGTCCACGGACGCGAGATCCACGAGGCGCTCGATCTGATCTACGACCTCATCGGTTCGGGGGTCGCCACCCAGGAGGCGGTCCCGGCCGCTTTCGCCTTCGTTGCTCTGGTGGGCGAGGATCCGTGGCTCACCTGTCGCGCGGCCGCCAGTCTCGGGGGTGACTGCGACACCATCGCTGCCCTTGCCGGCGCCATCGTCGGCGCCCGGCACGGTGCTGCGGCCTTCCCGGCCGACCGGGTCGCCGAACTCCGGGCTGCCAACCCCGACCTTCACCTCGACGACCTCGCCGCCGCCCTGCTCGCCCTCCGGGATGACCACCCGCCCCGGACCCTCTGACACCCTCCGCGCCGCCGGCGCCACGTGGGCTCGTCCGAACCCGCGTTCCGTCTCACACATAGGGAGAAATTCTCATGGCTGGCACCGCAGATCTTGTCGGCACCATCGAAACCCGGGGGATCGACGCCGTCCCCGAACACGAGCGTCACGGCAGACCGAGCGAGCTTTTCTGGATGTGGTTTGGCGCCAACATGGGTGTGCTCGGGATCACCCTCGGCGCCGGACTGGTGGTCTTCAACGGTCTCAACGCGCTCCAGGTCCTCATCGTCGCCGTGCTCGGTGCCGGCGGTTCCTTCGCCTTTGTCGGCGCGCTGTCGGTGGCCGGTCAGCGGGGTGGGGCGCCCGGCCTCACCCTTTCGCGGGCGGTCTTCGGTCCCCGCGGCAACGCCGGGCCCACCGTGGTCTCCTGGCTCGGCTTTGTCGGCTGGGAGACCATCATGTGCACCACTGCCGCCTTCGCGCTGCTGGCGCTGCTCGGGCTGGCCGGGGTGGCGCCGTCGGTCGCGCTGACGGTGATCTGTGTGTTGGTCACCGTGGTGATCGCAGCGGTGATCGGCCTGTTCGGCCACGCGACGATCATGTTCCTTCAGCGCTGGCTCACCTACATCTTCGGGGCGCTCACCGCCGTCGTGGTCGTCTTCCTGATCGGGACCGTCGACGTCGCGGCCGTCATCGCCGCGCCGGCGGCACCGGTGTCTCAGGTGATCATCGGCGTGGGGACCATTGCCGCCGGGACGGGCCTGGGCTGGCTCGCCGCCGGCGCCGACTACGCGCGCTACCTGCCGCGCAGCGTCACGTCGCGCTCCATCGTGTCGGCCACCATCTGGGGTGCCGGGATCCCGCTGGTTGTCCTGATCACCATGGGGGCACTGATGTCCACCAGCGGGCCCGACCTCGCCCAGGCCAACGATCCCGTCGCCGCCATTGGCGCCTCGCTGCCGTCCTGGATGGCCGTGCCGTACCTGCTGACCGCTGTCGCCGGGTTGATCGCGGCAGCCGACCTGTCGATGTACTCCTCGGGCCTCAACCTGCTCACCGCAGGCATCCGGATCCCGCGGACGGCGGCGATCCTCGTCGACGCGTTCATTATCACCGTCGGTGGCATCTACATCACCGTCATCGCCCAGGACTTCTACGGGCCGTTCATCACGTTTCTCACCCTGCTCGCCGTTCCCCTGGTGGTGTGGGGGGTGATCTTCCTCATCGATATGACCTTCCGCCGCTCCTACGACCCGGCCGGGCTGGCAGACACCACCGCCGGATCGCGCTACTGGTACGCCGGCGGCATCCGCTGGGCCGCGCTGGGGCCGTGGATCGTCGCGATTCTGGTCGGATTCGCTTTCACCACCGCCGGCGCGGGTGACCAGACCTGGTTCGCCGGCCCGTTCGCCACCACCTTCATCGGCCAGAACGGCTTGGGCTGGCTGGTCGCCGCCCTCACCGCAGGGGTGCTCTATCTCATCGCCCATCGGATCTGGCCGGAGCCTGACGCCGTGCTCGACCCCCTGGCCCACCGGGCCGAGGAGGCCGCGTGACCGGCAGGGTGGTCTCCACTGCCTCGCTGCTGATCGATCTGCCGATCAGTGTCGCCGCCCTTCCCGAACGCGGCGGCGACGCGCTCGGTGTCGCCGCAGGCCCCACCGCCGGAGGTGGTTTCAACATCGTCGCGGCCGCGGCACGTCAGGGCGCCGAGGTGGCGCTGCTGAGCCCGCTCGGTACCGGCAGCAACGGCCGGCTCGGGCGGGACGCGTTGGACCAGGAGGGCGTCGCCCACATCGGCCGGGTCGACGCCGATGCCGACACCGGGTTCTGCGTGACCCTCATCGAGGCCGACGGCGAGCGGACCTTCGTCACCGTTCCCGGTGCCGAGGCCGAGGTCGGGCCCGCTGACCTGCCGCCGGGGATCACCGCCTCGGGCGACATCATCTTCGTGTCCGGTTACGACCTCTGCTACCCCGGCAGCGGGCCGGCGCTGGCCGACTGGGTGTCGAGGCTGGCCACCGATCTGTTGGTCGTTTTCGATCCCGGCCCGCTGGTCGCCGAGATTCCGGCCGCGCTGCTGGATCAGGTCCTCCGCCGGTGCGACCTCTGCACGCTCAATGAGCGTGAGGCAGCGCTGCTGTGGGGCATCGACCTCGGGGATGATCCTGCGGCAGCGGCTGTCGCCCAGATCGACCGACTCCACGCCCGCCTGCGACCGGGGACCACCGTGCTGCTCCGGGTGGGTGCCCGCGGATGTCTGGTCATCGGCCGGTCGGTGACCGCGGTTCCCTCGGTCGAGGTGGACATGGTCGATGCCACCGGGGCCGGTGACGCCCACGCGGGAGTGTTCATGGCTCGGCTGCTGGCCGGTGACGAGGTGGCCGCTGCGGTGTATGCGGCCAATATCGCCGCGGCGCTCACCGTGACCAGACGCGGTCCGGCGACCTCGCCGACCCGCCGCGAACTGGCCGACGAGATCGCCCGTGTGCCGGAGGTCTGAGGAACCTCTTCTGTGCGCCGCGTCGAGTCCCGGTGCCCGCGTGGGGGTGCTCGGCCTGGCCCTGCAGAGCTGATCGATGATCTCGGTAGGGTGAATCGGGTCCACTCCTCGACGGAAGGCCCCGATGAGCGACATCTTCGGCCAGCTCGCCCCTGCACCCGCCTGCGAACACCCAGAACTTCTCGCCGCACCGGTGGCACGAACGCTCCGGACCCATGCGCCCGGTGCGCTGGTCGCCGAGATCGACCCCGCCTACGCCGACACCGAGAATCTCTGCTCCCACTACGGCGTCCCCCTTGACGCCAGCGCCAATGCCGTTGTCGTGCGCGGCACCCGCGCCGGGACGGAGCGGTTTGCGGTGTGCATGACGCTGGCGACGCGCCGGGTCGACGTCAACGGCGTGGTGCGGCGCCGTCTGGAAGCACGCAAGGCGTCCTTCGCTCCGATGGATGTCGCCGTGGCTGCCACGGGGATGGAGTACGGCGGGATCACCCCGGTCGGCGCCCCGGAGGACTGGCCGGTCTGGGTGGACGCCCGGGTCGCGGCGCAGTCCTGGCTGTGCATCGGTTCCGGCATCCGGTCCTCCAAGCTGTTTCTCCCCGCCGATGAACTGGTCGGGCTGCCCGGAGCCGTGGTCGTCGAGGACCTCGCCCGCTGATTCTCGCTCGGTGCGAGGCCCCGGCTCCCCAGAAGAGCTCTGACTCCTGAAGCTCAGTGCTGGGGGCGTGTGTTCGGGTAGGTCCGGGCTGAGACCGCTGGGCTCCGGCTCGCTCGTCGATCCCTGGCACTGGGCTGGTCGGAGACCTGCCCCGACTGGATACTTGCGAAACATAATACCTGGTTGTACCTTCATCGCATGGTGCGAACACCCGGACCCGGGGAGGGGCTGCGGCGAGGAGTGATCGAACTCGCCGTTCTCGGACTGCTGGCCGACGGTCCCCGGTACGGGCTGCAGATCGTCGAAGAGCTGTCCCGTACCCCTGCCCTGGCCGTGCCGGCAGGAACGGTCTATCCGCTGGTCTCCCGGCTGCTCTCCGAGGGGCTGATCGCGTCCCGCTGGCAGGAGGCCCCGCAGGGCCCACCCCGCAAGTACTACCGGCTCACCAGCGCCGGCACGAAGCGGCTGACGGTGCTGAATCAGGCCTGGCAGGACCTTCGCGCCGCCCTGGACGACCTGCTTGAGGAGATCCGATGATCACTGACCTTGACACCCTCTCACCAGCGGCACGCGAGACGGCCCGGGCTTGGCTCGACACGGCCGTCGCGGGCCTCGACCTCGAGCTGCGCCCGGTCGTCCGGGAAGACCTCCACGATGCACTGTGCGGTCTGCTCGACCCCGGCGCCTCACCCGTCGACGTGCAGGCGGTGGCCGCGGAGCTCGGACCAGTGATCGATCCCACGGCCGAGGCTGATGCGGGCCTTGGGAGCCGGCGCGGCTCGGGTGAGGCCGACCGGGACCCGCGGGTGGGGACCTTTGCGGGCGTCCCCTACGACTGGCGGCCGCCGACGGCGGAGCGGCTGCGACGACGGCTGTGGGATCCGACGAACGAGAAGCTCGCCGTTCCTCGGGTGTTCGGTGCCGGGTGGGACCTCAACCTCGGTGCCCTCGCGGTGCGCCTGGGGCTGATCGAGCCCGATGCCGAGGACGTCCCCTTCGACCGGACCCCCGAGGGGGCCTTCGCTCTTGCCGCAGTGCTCCCGGTGAGTCTCGCCGGTGCCGTCGTGCTGCACTATCTGGTACGCGGCCGCTCCCTGCCCGACCTCCTCCCGAACCACTGGGGCTGGCGGGGCGCGCCCGATGGCTGGGTCCGCCGTGGCACTGCCACGACGATGGACATCGGGGCTGCCCTGGGGATCGCCGGTGCTGCGGTGACCGCCGCGGTTCCGGGCCGCTCGGGTCCGGCCCGCGCCGGAGTCCTGGCGGCG
>JBKEBV010000077.1:0-8601 GCA_047973315.1 Propioniciclava sp. | reverse complement strand
GCTGGCCGCCAGTGCCGGCGCGGAGGCGGCCATGGTGATGGCCGGGACGGTCCAGCCGATACCCGCGACCAACGAGCGGCGACCGATCGGAGCGGTACCCCCCGACAAAGTATTTGAATCTTTCATTATCTCCCCCGCAGGGAAGGGTAGCACCTTTGTCAGGAGGAGGGTGTCACCTTCCCGGGGGGGCACGGTTCGATGTGCACGACCGTGACCGTCTCGGGGAGCGCGTCGGAGACCGCCGCCTCCACCTCGTCGGCCAGGTCGTGACCGTGCTGGACGGTCCACTCGCCGGGGACGGTGAGCGTGGTCTGGACGAACCGTTGCCGACCGGACTCGCGGGTCAACACCTCGGTGACCGCCACCCGGTCATGGGGATCGATGGTGGCATCAATCGCGGAGCGGACCGTGCCGGCCTCCTCCGGTGGCAGTGCGGCGTCCAGCAGCCCCACCGTCGAGCGGCGGATCAGACGGCCGCCGGTGAGAAGGATGTTGAGGCCGACCACAATGGCCACGGCCGGGTCGATCCAACTCCACCCGGTGACCCAGAGCAGCCCCATCCCGACCAGCACCCCGACCGAGGTCCACACATCGGTCATCAGATGGTGACCGTCGGCCTCCAGGGTGATCGACCGGTGTTGGCGCCCCTGCCGGATGAGCACCAGGCCCACCACGAGGTTGGCCAGCGAGGCCACCAGCGACAGCAGCAGACCGAATCCGAGGGTCTCCACCGGCTGCGGGTGGATCAGGCGGTCGACGGAGGTGACGATAATGGCCGCCGATGCCACCAGGATCAGGGCTCCCTCGACCAGGGAGGACAGGTACTCGGCCTTACCGTGCCCGAAGTCATGGTTGTGGTCGGAGGGTTTGTCGGAGAGCCGCAGGGCCCAGATGGCAACGATCGCAGCGACGAGGTTGACTGTTGATTCCAGGGCATCGGACAGCAGCCCCATGGAGCCGGTGATCACCGCGGCAGTTCCCTTGAGGGCGACGGTGAGAACCGCCGTGGCCAAGGAGAGCCACAGGAAGCGGGTGAGCCACGAGGTTGGGGCCGGCTCGTCGGCCGGGCGGGCGCTGTCCACCACGGGTTGTCCTCTCATCGGGATGATGTGCGGCCCGCAAGCTTACTCGACGGTGGGTGGTTCCGGTGCCCGAGGACCCGGCTGGGGCCCTGCGCAATCGGCGGCAGGGCCCCAGGTTTCGGGGGGTCTCTGGTGGGTGGGCAGGTCGGTGACCGAGGTGCGCCGTCGACGGCGGACATCACGCCCGGCCCACCCCCAATCTAGCAGCACCGAGCCAGGACAAAAACGCCGTTATGCGGGTGCTCCCGCAGGTCAACGCGTTCTCAGTGTCCTGCGCGGGAGCCGCGGTGGAGTGCGTCGGCCACCACGACGATCACCGTGACGAGCACCACCCAGCAGGCCACCTGGCCGAGGGCCATCGACACCCCCACCACCCCGTCGAGGGTCACGGCGGAGGCAGCGGCACTGACCACGAGGCCGAGCAGGATCGACGCCAGCCAGGCGCCGACGAAGATGCGCTGGATCGCCTTGCGCCGGTGCTGAATCCTCACCGCCAAGACCTGGGCCACCCACAACAGCGGGAGGGAGACTGCGCCGACGATCCCGCCCACCAGCAGGGTGATCAGCACCCCCGGGGTCACCGCAGTGATCACCGCAGCCACCGTCGCCGGTGGCGGGGCGCTCCCGGATTCCGGCCGACCCCCGGGCGCAGGCCACCCGGATCCGCCCGGGGGTGGCGGCACCGGAGCCGGCGCGGCACCGGCCGTCGCGGTGGGGGCGGGCCAGGCGTGAGACGGATGGGGCGCGCCGGTATCGCCGGAAGGCGGGATCGGGAGGCGGGGATCGTGGCTGGATGTTGGCCGTGGTGCCGAGGCGGAATGGACTCCCTCCCACGGCCCCGGGTGTGCCGGCGGGAACTCCGCCGGGGCTGACGGTTCGGCCGTCATGGTCAGGGAGACCACGGAGAACGGCTCGGACGGATCGCGTCGGGGGGCCACCGGGGCGGCCACGGCGTCCAACGGTTGTGCCTGCGCCGGGCCGGTGTAGCTGGGCGGTACCGCAGGCGCGTCGGTCAGGTGAGGCCGTTCCGGCTCGGGGGCCGCCTCGATCGAGGTTGCCACGGGCGCGGTGAAGACCTCCGGACGCACCCGCGGTGCGTACTCGGGTCCGTCGGTCCAGTCCGCCATGCCGCCATGATAAGCGCTGGCAGGTCGGGGTGGCTGCCTCAGCGCGCCGCAGGCGATGAGGATCGGCTGCGAGGTGCCTGTCGGCTGACGTGGCCTCGTCTTGCGCGCTCCGATAGGATTCCACGGAGTTGACAACCCATCACATCAGGAGCAGGACCATGCCGACCGGGCGCGTGCGTTACTTCGACGCTGAGAAGGGCTTCGGCTTTCTCACCAAGGACGGCGGCGGCGATGACGTCTATGTCCGCTCGTCGGCACTGCCGCCCGGTGTCGCCAGCCTCAAGCGCGGTCAACGCGTCGAATTCGGGGTGGTTGAGGGGAAGCGGGGTGAACAGGCCCTGTCGGTCCAGTTGCTTGACGCCCCGATGTCGCTGTCGAAGGCCTCCCGCAAGCGTCCCGAGCAGATGGCCGTCATCGTGGAGGATCTGATCAAGATGCTCGATGGTGTCGGCAACGGGTACCGGCATGGGCGCCACCCGGACGCACGCCACGCCGAGAAGACTGCGGCGGTGCTTCGCGCCGTCGCCGACGAACTGGAGCTCTGATCGTGGCCCGAACTCTTGAACTCGACGCCGCCTGCGCCGATGCGGTTGACCTGGCCCGCACGTCAGCGGTCGCGCGCGCCGAGGTGATCGGCGTCGGCGACCACCTCGGTTGCGTTGCTGAGGACACCCGGGTCGCGACGCATTTCTTCGCCTGCACCCATCCGGGCTATCCGGGATGGCGATGGGCGGTCACGGTGGCCCGCGCGGCCCGGGCACGGGTCGTCACCGTCGACGAGGTGTCCCTGGTGCCGGGAGAGGGGGCGCTGCTCGCCCCGACCTGGGTTCCGTGGTCTGAACGGATCCAGTCCGGTGACATCACGCCGGGGGTCGTCATGCCGACCGCCGACGATGACCCCGGGTTGAGGCGGGGTTCACCGGCGGCGACTTCGCCCGGGACGCCGAGCCGGCGCAACGACAGCAGGCTCGGGTGGTGGTCGCCGAGTTGGGACTGGGTCGCGAACGCGTCCTCAGCGCCTTCGGGCGGGACGAGGCGGCCGAGCGCTGGATCGCCGGGGATGGTGGGCCCCGCAACGCGATGACGCGGCAGGCGCCGGGGGTGTGCCAGGACTGCGCCTACTTCGTGCGGGTCCAGGGGTCGTTGGGCCAGGTCTTCGGCGTCTGCTCCAATGAGTACTCACCCGCCGACGGCACCGTGGTCGCGGTCGACCACGGCTGCGGCGCCCACAGCGATGTGGTCGAGCCCCAGCGGGGGGTCGACCTGCCGCGCCCGGTGTGGGACACCATCACCACCGAGACGGCGCTCTTCGACTGAGGCCCCCGGGGAGGGCACGCTCCGGCGGGGGAGGCCGGACCCGAGTCGCGCCGTGGACAGGCCGGTGCCGGCAGGACCGTTCGTCCTAGAGTCGCGGCATGGCTTCCACCGCATCGACGCCGGCCCAGCAGTCGACCACACCGCCGGCCAACGGTCTTGACCGCTGGTTCAGCATCAGCCGGCGGGGCTCCACTGTCTCCGGCGAGGTTCGCGGGGGACTGGTCACCTTCTTCACGATGGCCTACATCATCGCTCTGAACCCGCTCATCATCGGTACCACGGCGGACAAGGACGGCATGCTGATCAACGGCCTGCCCATGCTCGATGCCTCCGGAGCAGTGATCGAGGCGAACGTGGGTGCCTCCATCGGCGCGGTCGCCGCAGCGACCGCGCTGGTCGCCGGCGTGATGACCATCGTCATGGGCGTGGTCGGACGTTTTCCGCTCGGTCTCGCGACCGGGCTCGGCCTCAACGCGATGGTCGCCTATGTCATCGCACCGCAGGTGACCTGGGGGCAGGCGATGGGCCTGGTGGTCTGGGAGGGCATCATCATCACCGTGCTGGTTCTCACCGGCTTCCGTGAGGCCGTCTTCAACGCCGTCCCCCGCTCGCTGCGGGTGGGCATCTCGGTCGGCATCGGTCTGTTCATCACGCTGGTCGGCCTCGCCGACGCCGGCATCGTGCGCCAGGGCGCTGGCACGCCGCTCCAACTGGGGGTGAACGGCAGCCTGCTGGGCTGGCCGATGGCAGTCTTCGTCACCGGTCTGATCCTGTTGGTGGTCCTCTTCGTCCGTCGGGTGCGGGGGGCGATGCTCATCGCCATTGTGGCGATGACGGTGGTGGCGGTGATCATCGAATCGGTGCAGCAGATCGGCTCAACCAATCAGGGCGAGAACCCGACCGGGTGGATGCTCAATGTTCCTGCCTATCCCGCTGACGGGCTGCTCCAGATGCCGGATCTGTCGCTGCTGGGACGGGTTGACCTGTTCGGGGCGTTCTCCGGCGGTCCGGCCGCCATCATCACGATGCTGCTGACCGTGTTCGCACTGCTGCTCGCCGATTTCTTCGACACCATGGGGACGATCGTCGCCGTCGGCGCCGAGGGGAACCTGCTCCAGGACAACGGCAACCCGCCGCACACCCGCGAGATCCTGCTGGTGGACTCCCTGGCCGCTGTCGCCGGTGGTCTGGGGTCGGTGTCGTCCAACACCTCCTACATCGAGTCAGCCGCCGGTGTGGGGGAAGGCGCCCGGACCGGTTTCGCCTCGGTCGTCACCGGAGCGGCGTTCCTGCTCAGTCTCTTCTTCGCGCCCCTGGTCGACATGGTTCCCTCCGAGGCAGCGGCCCCGGTGCTCGTCTTCGTCGGCTTCCTGATGATGAGCCAGGCGCTTCATGTCGACTGGGAGGACCCCGAGCAGGGGATCCCGGCGTTCATGACGATGATGCTGATGCCCTTCACCTACTCGATCACCACCGGCATCGGTGCCGGGTTCATCTTCTTTGTCATCATCAAGATCGCCAAGGGCCGGGCCAGCCAGGTGCACCCGCTGCTGTGGGTGGTCGCGGCAGCATTCGTCGTCTACTTCGCCCAAGGCGTGATCGGCACGCTTATCGCGTGATCGTCGGGCGGGTGGCCCCCGCCCGGTGAAAGGCCACCAGGTCAGGGGACGGTCGGCCGTCCTCCTCGGCCTGGGCGGTCCAGACGGAGAAGCGGGCGAGCCAGTCGGAGACATCCGTCGCGAACGCGGGGTCGGGTGCGTCCATCGTGGGCAGCGCGTTCTCCCACGCGCGGGCCATGGCGAGCGCGTGTGCGCCGCGGACGTAGCCGCTCGTCTGCCCGGGGAGATCTTTCAGCGGTAGCGCCAGCTGGTGGTTGAGGATCCGGCGGATCCCGTCGTCGGCGGGAACTCCGGCCAGGGTGGCGGCGAAATCGATGGCGTCCAGGCCCGCCCGGCCGACTGTCAGGTGCGTGGTCGACCAGGCGACCCGGGTGAGCCACACATCGACCAGGGCCCAGGCCGCGTCGAGCCGCTCCAATGGCACGTCACGCCCGTGCAGCACGTCTTCCAGATCGCGACCGGTGGGGACTCCGGCACGCACAACCGGCGCCCGCGGTGAGCGGCGGGTCAGGGGCCCGAGACGATCGAGCAGGCCGGTCCTCGGTGGCGGCTCGGGCGCGGGAAAGGCCTCGGCAGCCCAGCTTCGTAGCGATGCGGCTGTGGTGTCGGCACCGGAGAACAATTCGCGGATCTCATCGATTCCCACCGCATGGAGGATCAGCGTGCTCATGCTGGCAGCGTACGTCGGTACGCTGGGGCTCGTGAACCCGCGCACCAGAAACCTCATCGTGTCCGGGTCCCTGCTGGTGCTCATCATCCTGGTGGTGGCTGGCGGACTGCTGCAACTGGCGTAGGCTCGGCGGCGTGGTCGGCACCCAACTCCTTGACGCCCGGCAGCACCTGCGCAGGGTTGTCGCCGCATCTGCCGCCGTCGTCCTCGTCGGTTTCGCCGCGGTACCGGTGAGCGCCGAACCGCTCTTCGGGCTGTCCGGGGTGGCCTCGCCTGCAGGGATGGCCACCGATCATGCCCACAACCGTTACTGGGTGCTGGCCGCCACCGGCGGCCGGATCACCCTGAACGCCTACGAGGCCGACGGCACCGCTGACGGTGCCTTCAACTCCCGGGACTACGTCTACAACATGCAGGGGCTCGCCTTCGTTGACGGGAACGCCTATGTCGGCGACATCGGCGGCGTGCGCCCCAGCGTGGACATCTATCGGGTGCGGGATCCGTGGCCGGGGACCGAGATCAACCATGCCCGGATCCACAGCCTCAGCTATCCGGACGGCTCGCACACGGCGATGGCCCTCCTGGTCGATGCCGATCGACGGATCTCGGTGGTCACCGGAGGTGACGATCCGGGCATCTACCAGGCACCGGAGAAGGCGCCCGCGGGGGAGTCGTCGCCACTGACCCGGGTTGCCGACGCGCCGTCGGGGGTGACCGACGGCACGGTGCTGCTCGACGGGAGGATCGTGCTGCGGGACGCCTCGAGACTCTACACGCTCGATCCCGACACCTATGAGGTGGTCGATGAGGCCGATATCGGTGACGCCGAGAATGGGCAGTCGCTGACCGAGGCCCTCGGCGCTGACGGAGTCATCACCGCCGCGACGGCGGCCGGCGAGGTGACCCGGCACGAGGTGCCGGGCCCGGAACCTGCCACTGCGGAGCCGACACCCGAACCGAGCACCTCGGTCGCCGAGCCCGATGAACCCGACGAGCCTGAGCCGGCCATTGTCCAGACGGGGTTCCGGTGGGCGGTGCTCGGCGGGGCAGCTGTTGCCGGGCTCGCGGCCCTGGTGGTGCTGCTGAGACGGCGCTGACCCGACCCGAGGAAGGAGCCCACCGTGAGTGATCTGATCGATACCACGGAGATGTATCTGCGTACGGTGTATGAGTTGGAGGAGGAGGGGATTCCCCCGCTCCGGGCCCGGATCGCCGAGCGGCTCTCTCAGAGTGGGCCGACCGTCTCCCAGACCGTCCAGCGGATGGAACGCGACGGGCTGCTGGCCGTCACCGAGGACCGCACCATCGAGTTGACCCCGGCCGGCCGCGCCCGGGCGACGAGTGTCATGCGTAAGCACCGCCTGGTTGAGGTGCTGCTCACCGAGGTGATCGGGCTCGAGTGGGAGCTGGTGCATGAGGAGGCCTGCCGCTGGGAGCATGTGATCAGCGACGTGGTCGAGGATAGGCTCCAGGCCCTGCTCGGTGACCCGGTCGCCTCCCCGTACGGCAACCCCATCCCCGCGCCCGGTGCGGACGACCGACCGGGGCTCCCGGCGCAGGCAGGTCTGCTCCGGCTGGCGGAGATTCTCGGCCGTCTCGGCGATGACGAGGTGGTGGTGGAACGCCTGAGCGAGGCGCTCCAGGCCGATGCCGAGGTGCTTCCGGTGTTGTCCCAGGCGGGCGTCGTTCCTGGCGCGAGGTTGCGGGTGGAGGTGCTTCCCGATCGCCTGCGGCTCTTCGCGGCCGAGCAGGTGACCGTCGACCCGGGTGTCGCCCAGGCCATCTTCGTCCGCGCGCTGCCCACGCAGGCGTGACCCGACTCGGCGGGGAATAGCGGTCGCGGTCACGGCGTTGTGATGCCGTAGCCGTCACACCTGAGAGGACACCATGGCCACGATTGAGCTGACCGCCGACAACTTCGCCTCCACGATCGAGAGCAATGACACCCTGTTCATCGACTTCTGGGCCGACTGGTGCGGGCCGTGCAAGATGTTCGGGCCCGTCTTCGAGGCAGCCTCCGATCAGCACGACGATGTCGCGTTCGCCAAGCTGGACACCCAGGCGCACGGACAACTCGCCGGAGCCCTGGAGATCACCTCGATCCCCACCCTGATGGCCTTCCGCGGGGGCGTCCTGGTCTACCGGGAGGCCGGCGCGATGAACGGCGACGGTTTCGAGAAGCTGATCCAGGCTGTCAAGGACGTCGATATCGACGACGTCCGCAAGCAAGCTGCGGAGGCCAAGGCACGCCATGAGAGCGCGGAGGGCGACGCGCAGTGAGCCCGCAGCGGTGAGCAGCACCGAGCCGCGAAGCTGCTAGTGAACCGGACGCTGGCGAGGCACCATTTTCCCTCCCGGGGGGGGGTGCACTTCTCCCCCGGGTCGAGTAGGCTCATCAGAGGTGGCCCCGCTCATCCCCCCGAGCGGGGCCACCACCCGTTGACGGACCTGGCTCTCTCTGGCGTGGGTGGTGCTGGCTGCCGCGGACGGGGTCGCAGCTGTCCGGCGGATGGTTTCCGGCGCCGGACAGCCGCAGGATCGCTACCTTGGGCGCATGGCCCGACCGGAGACCGATGCTGACCTCACCGATGACGGCGATCGCGATCTCGAGGAGCATCTTCCTGAGATCAGCTATGACGCCCAGAAGTACCCCTCACGCCCGGCGCGGCTGCGTCCACGGGCCCGACGGCGGGACGCCAGCGCCGTCGCCCCACCACCGTTCGAGGCCGACGGTCGTAACCCTGCCTACGTGACCTGGCTGGTCGACCAGTCGATGCTGGGTGATG
>JBKEBV010000073.1:0-2626 GCA_047973315.1 Propioniciclava sp. | reverse complement strand
CGAGGCCGGCCGCGGCGGGGGCCAGACCGTTCACTTCGGTGAGGAGTTGCGGCACCATGATGAACGTGGACTTGTTGGTGAACATTGCAAAAATGGTGACCAACTGGGCGGCCACAACGGGGACGTTGCCAACGCGGGCGGGTGGGGCAAAGGGGTTGGCCGCGGTGTTTATCCGCCAGACGAAGGAGGCCGCCGCGAGGACCGCGGCCAGGAAGCTGCCCCAGGACGCCGGTGCGCCGAACCCCTGAGATTGCCCCTGCGTGATCCCAAACAGAAAGAGCCCGGCCGCCAGTCCGAGGAGCAGCCCACCGCCCAGATCGAAACGGCGGTCGCCCGTGGCGCCGCCGTCCGGAAGGACGCGCAGCGCTCCGGGAATCAACAACACGGCGATGGCCATGGTGCCAAAAAAGAGGGAGTGCCACCCCGCCACCTGCTGGACAATGCCACCGACAACCGGGCCGATGGCGGAGCCAACGCCGACGCTCGACGTAATGAGGCCGAGGGCACCGCCGCGCCGGCCCGGCGGGAGTGACTTGGCGATGGAAACGGTGGCCAGCGCGGGGACAGCGCCCCCGGCGAGTCCCTGAATCACCCGGCCCAGCACCAGCACCGGTAGGCTCGCCCCTCGGCGACGAGCTGGTCCACGAACGGGCGATAGGTCTCGAGGCGTTCAGACTGGCGGTAGGGGGCGTACCGGCCGCCGACGTCGGGGCCCTCGTCCCAGGGCAGACCCAACCAGCGCAGGGTGGCGAAGATCTGCCCTTCCGACTCGGCCACGTAGCGCGCGCGATCGGTGTCCTCGATCCGGAGCACGAACCGTCCGCCGGCGTGCCGGGCGTAGGCGAGGTTGAACAGGGCCATGTAGGCCGTCCCCACGTGCGGATCGCCGGTGGGCGACGGCGCGATGCGCAGGCGTGGAGACGGCGAGGAAACGTCGCTCATGATGTGCCCAGCCTATCCCGGATTCCTCGGTTCGCCGACGGGCTGGTTGCTGGTCCGGGCGGCCTGGCCGGCCTCGGCCGCTTGAGCCGGACCACGCAACGGTAGCTGTCGCCGCAGCGCGCACCGGGGCGGTCAGAGGGCCTCGGCCAGACCGCGGTACCGTCCCCGCACATGCGCGACCGGATCGACCGATGCGAGCGTGACGCTCTCGATCACTCCGACCAGTTCCACCGACCAGCCCAAGGTCCGCCGCTGGAGAGTCCTGACACCGACCCAACTCCTGTCCCCGGTCAGGATCGGCCCCCAGTCGCTGTCGGCGACATCAGCCTGGGCGAAGACGCCTCCAGGCGCTGGCGCAACCCCACCGAACCTGTCGGCCAGCCCCCGGTCAAGCGCGGTGAGGACGGTGACGGTGAATCGCTCCGGCTCGGCCCGGGCGAGATCCGCATCGGGGTCCAGGAGTCCCACGACCACCGGCGGGTCACCCAGACCGACCAGAACCGAGCTGACGGTCAGGCCGACCCGGTCGCGATCCCGGCCGGCCATCCAGAGCGTGACCGGGGAGGCGAGACGTCCCCGGAACCGACGCGCCGCGTCCTTGGCGTCATCGGCCGGCGCGAAGGGATGACCGCTGTGGATCGTCACGCCAGCCAGCCTACGGCCTCGTCCCACCCGTCCTGCCCGGCGGACACCGGTGAGCCGTTCTCCCCGCTCGTTGCCGGTGCTGGGCCCGCCTGCGGTGTAGCGCTGCAGCAGCGCCGAACAGGAGCGCCGAACAGGGGCGGTGCCCCGATGGACACCGCCCCTGCGTGGTTCGTGCGAGCAGATCAGGAATCGGCCTTGGCCGCCTCCGCGGTCGCCTCGGCCGGAATCGACCCGGACACCTTGACGAAGGCCCATCCGATGACGAGCAGGACGACGCCCACACCCATGGCGAACAGGCACACCCCGAAGGAGAGCACCGAGGTGAACAGCGACGCCCGCAGGAACGAGCTGGTCATCACCGTGGCGCGCTGCTGGCTCAGCTCCTCGGCCAGGGCGGTGTCCCCCGCCGCTGCCGCGGCCTGCGACTCCGCACCCAGTTCGGCGTAGGTCTTCCCGCCCGAGCCCGTCATTGCATGGTGATTGATGATGTCGGCCTGAGCCAGCGCGGACAGCGGGCCGTCCACGGTGTCCCCGGCGAGGAAGGCAGCGTCCGGGGGAACGGTGATCCTCTCCGCTGCCAGTTGGGAGCTCACCACTCCCCACACGCCAACTCCGGTGATGAGGAAGAGCGCGCCGATGATGAGCGAGAAGATGCCCGCTACTTTCAGGGGCTTCTTGTTCATGACTGGTCCTTCAGATGGTGAGAGGTCCCGGACGGACCTCCTCGGTACGGCACCGATCTTATCTACTACAGACTGTAGGACCTAATCGTCGCCATACCCCGGCCGGGTACCGGCCACGATCTGGACGCGCACCGACATGCCAGAGGCCCGCACCCGGTGAGGGATGCGGGCCTCCGCCTGCAGAGAGCGAGATTCAGATCACTTGATGATCTTCGTCACGTTGCCGGCACCCACGGTGCGGCCGCCTTCACGGATGGCGAACTTGAGCTGCTCCTCCATCGCGATCGGCTTGTTGAGGTGCACGGTCATCGAGGTGTTGTCACCGGGCATCACCATGTCAGTGCCCTCGGGCAGCT
>JBKEBV010000051.1:0-3236 GCA_047973315.1 Propioniciclava sp. | reverse complement strand
TCCCGCCGCCGCCTCGGGCGATTAGCTCAGTGGGAGAGCGCTTCCTTGACACGGAAGAGGTCACTGGTTCAATCCCAGTATCGCCCACCACGATTACACCAGGGCAGCTCCGGTCTCAGACCGGGGCTTTCTTGCTTCGTGCCAGCTGCGTTCCCGACGGTCGACGCCGCGCCAACCATCGGGAACTGAACCCGCCTGCGAGTCGGCCGGGGCGCCCGCACGTGGGCAATGACGAGGTCGGCGATCGCTCAGGCGGTGGCCAGCTCTCGCCGGCGGCGCGCGCCTGCCTGGCGCGGGCAGGTGAGGTGTTTCACGTCCTGCCTGTAACTATACGACTAGTACAGTTACAGGCATGCGTCCTGCGGGAACATGTGCGGTCGAGCCTGGAAGGGCTCGGCGTTGGGGTTTGCTGGTGACGATCGGCGCTGGTCTGTTGCTGATCACCTTGGACAACTCGATCCTGTACACGGCCCTGCCCACGTTGACGGCGGAGCTGGGGACGAGCGGAACCCAGAGCCTGTGGATCATCAACGCCTACCCGGTGGTGATGGCGGGTCTGCTGCTGGGCAGCGGGACGCTGGGCGACCGGGTGGGGCACCGGCGGATGTTCCTGATCGGGCTGCTGCTGTTCGCCGCGGCATCGTCGGTGGCAGCGTTCGCGCCCAGCGCCGGAGTCCTCATCGCGGGCCGGGCTTTCCTGGCGGTCGGGGCCGCGGCGATGATGCCCGCGACGCTGGCGTTGATCCGGGTGACATTCCGGGACGAGCGCGAGCGCAACATCGCCATCGCGGTATGGGGTTCGTTGTCGGTCGTGGGCGTTGCTCTCGGGCCTGTCATCAGCGGGGCGCTGTTGTCCTCGTTCTGGTGGGGCTCGGTGTTCCTGATCAACGTTCCGGTCGCGCTCGCCGCTTTCGCTGTGACCGTGGTCATCGCGCCACCGGACGCCCCCGACACCAGCAAGAAGTGGGATGCGGTGGGGTCGGCGCAGGTGATGGTTGGCCTCGTGGGCGCGGTGTTCGCGATCAAGGAGCTGGGGCACCGGCCGCCGGACTGGACTGTGGTCGTGATCGCGTCCCTGGGCTCGGCGGCCGGATTCTGGTTGTTCGCCCGCCGACAGCGACGGGTGGCGGACCCGATGCTGGACTTCGCGATCTTCCGGAACCGGGCGTTCTCCTCCGGGGTGGTGGCGGCGGTCCTGTCGTTGTTCGTCATCGGTGGGCTCCAGTTGGTCACGACACAGCGGTTCCAACTGGTTGAGGGCTTCACCCCGCTGGCCGCGGGGTTGCTGGTGGCGGTACTCGCGGTCGGTACGGTGCCCACGGCGCTGCTGGGCGGAGCCTTCCTGCACCGCACGGGCCTGCTGCCGATGCTGTCGGGAGGTCTGGCCGTCGCGGCGGTCGGCGTGGTCCTGGTCATCACCGGGTTGTCGGCAGGTCTCGAGCTGCTGGTCACCGGTCTGTTCGTCACCGGAGCCGGGCTGGGCGCGGTGATGGGTGTGGCGTCGACGGCGATCGTCGGCAACGTGCCCGCCCGCCAGGCGGGGATGGCCTCTTCGGTGGAAGAGGTGTCCTACGAGTTCGGGTCGCTGGTCGCGGTGGCGTTCCTGGGCAGCCTGGTCACCTTCGTCTACTCCGCCACCGTCGACCTTCCCCCGGGTTCGCCCGCCGCGGCACGGGAGAGCCTGAGCGACGCGGTCGCCGTGGCCGACGGGGACCGCGCCCTGCTCGACTCGGTGGGTGTCGCCTACGACGCCGGCTTCACGGTGACAATGGTCGTGGCGGCGGTCGCTCTTGCGATCGGAGCCGCGGTCACCGGTCGCCTCCTGCGCCACCACGGACCAGGCACCGTGTCCGCCGCGCACAACGACGCGCTCTGAAGGGGGCCCCGCGGATGCGTCCCAGCAAGCGAGTCTCGATCATCGAGGCCGCTCTACGTGTGATCGGACGCCTCGGCGTCTCGGGCCTGACCTACGAGACCCTCGCCGAGGACGCAGACGTGACCAAGGCCGGGATCGTCTACCACTTCCCCACCCGCGAGGACCTGCTACGTGGGCTGCACGAGCACGCCGCCGCCGAGTGGGAGACAGCGATGGTGGATGCCGCGGGATCCGCACCGGAGACCCTCACCGACACCCAGCGCCTGGTCGCCTACACGATCACGGCTTCGCAGAGTGCGACCCGAGCGCAGCTGCTCCTGCTGCTGGGGACGGCCGACAGCCCCGCCGTGAGCGCGCCCTCGACCGCCGTTCTGGATCGATGGGCGGTCCCCTGCGCCGAGGAGACACCCGTACCGCCGCGGGAACTCTGGATGTTCGTCATCCAACTGGCTGCCGACGGACTCTGGCTCCGCGACAGCCTCGGCGCCACCGCCATGTCTCCGCATGTTCGGCGATACCTCGCGGAGGAACTGGTCGCGCTCACCGAGGGCCCGCCGCCCGATCGATGGTGATAGCCGGTGTGGGCCGGGAACTGTCCTGGACCGTCAGCGGGCCCGCCTCGAACACCTGGATCCGGGCCGCCGCGAGGTGGCGGGAGGCCGAACCGTCGGACCCTCTCGTTAGCGTCGCGGCGTCAACCCGAGAACCCACGAAGGGTGAGTCCGATGAGCCACGTCACCGAGAACCAGCCGAACGGCACGCCGGTCTGGATCGACCTCGGCATCCCCGACCTTGATCGGGCGATGAGCTTCTACGGCGAGCTGTTCGGTTGGAAGTTCGACGTCGGCTCCGAGGACATGGGCCGATACACGATGTGCTTGCTCGACGGGAAGCCGGTGGCTGCGATCATGCCGAACTCCGACGAGAACGCGCGCGGCTTCTGGTGGCAGGTCTACTTCGCGACCGACGACTGCGACGCCACAGCGAAGCGCATCGTGGCTGCCGGCGGGACGATCATCGCCGAGCCGGACGACGTCATGGACCACGGCCGGATGGCGGTGGCGAAGGACCCGGTCGGTGCACCCTTCGCCCTGTGGCAGGGCAACACGTTCCCCGGCTCGGCGATCGTGAACGAGCCCAACTCGTTCCTGCGCAACGATCTCGAAACACCCACCCCCGAGCCCGCACGGTCGTTCTACACCTCGGTGTTCGACTTCACTCTCGACCCAGACCCCAACCTGCCGGGCGCGGACTTCACCTTCCTGCGCCGCCCGGACGGACAGGAGATCGGCGGGATCGCCGGTGAGCCGTCCGCCGCGTCCTCCTCGTGGGGCACGCTCTTCCTGGTCGACGACGTCGA
>JBKEBV010000010.1:0-6960 GCA_047973315.1 Propioniciclava sp. | reverse complement strand
CCCACCAACGGACCAGCAGCCCCCGGGCGCGACGTCGTCGTGGTGGGGGCCGGACTGTCCGGCCTCGCCGCGACGCTGCATCTCCTCGGCGCCGGCCACCGGGTGAGGCTCCTGGAGCGGGAGACGACCCCAGGTGGACGCAACGGCCTTCTGCGACGCGACGGATTCCGCTTCGACACCGGGCCGGTGGTCTTCACCATGACGCCGCTGCTGGAGGAGGCGTTCGCGGCGGTCGGTCGCACCGCAGCGGAATACACCCGCCTGCAGCAGCTCGATCCGGCCTACCATGCGTTCTTCGCCGACGGTTCCCGGCTGCTCGTCCGCCCCGGACACGCCCGGATGCGCACCGAGATCCTCACCGAGTGTGGGGTGGCCGACGCGCTCGCCTTCGACGACTTCGTCGCCTGGTTGACGAAACTCCACGAGGTGGAACTCCCCCACTTCATCGACGCCAACTTCGACTCCCCGCTCGACCTGCTCCGCTCGCCGGGCGCTGCGCTCAGGCTGCTGCAACTCGGCGGTTTCAAGCGGCTGGGCGCCGAGATTGGGCGTCGATTCGCCGATGAACGGCTGCAGCGGGTCTTCACCTTCCAAGCCATGTACGCCGGGCTGGCACCCGCCCAGGCGCTCGCCCTGTACGCCGTCATCACCTACATGGACTCAATTGAGGGCGTGTGGTTCCCCGAGGGCGGCATGCACGCGGTGCCGGCCGGGATGGCCCGTGCCGCCGCCGATGCCGGTGCCGAGATCAGGTACTCCTGCGAGGTGGACCGGGTGGACCGCGATCCCGCCGGCCGCGCCCGCGGTGTGGTCCTGGTCGGGGGTGAGCAGATCGCTGCCGATGCTGTCGTGGTCACCGCCGATCTGCCGGTCGCCTACGAACGGCTGCTCCCTGACGTCCCCACGCCCCGGGCGGCCCGCGCGGGGCGGTTCTCCCCGAGCGCCCTGGTGTGGCACCTCGGCGTGAAGGGCGCGGTGCCCGCGCGGCTCGGACATCACAACATCCACTTCGGCCACGCCTGGGAGGAGGCGTTCGACGATCTGCTCGAGCACGGTCGGCCGATGCGCGACCCGTCGCGCTTCGTCGCGGTGCCCTCGCTCACCGATCCGAGCGCCGCCCCGGAGGGCCATCACACCTTGTACGTGCTGGAACCGGCCCCCAACCTGCAGGTGAGCCGGTTCGACTGGGACGCCGAGGGCCCGCGGCTGCGCGAGCGATTGCTGCGCTTCCTCGTCGCCGAGGGCTACCCGACCGACATCGTGACCGAGGAACTGGTCACCCCGTTGGACTGGGAGCGTCAGGGAATGGCTGCCGGCACCCCGTTCGCCCTGTCCCACACCTTCAGCCAAACCGGACCGTTCCGGCCGCGCAATGTTGATCCGCGCGTACCGGGGCTGGTGTTCGCCGGATCGGGAACCACCCCCGGGGTCGGGATTCCGATGGTGCTGATCTCGGGCAAACTCGCCGCCCAGCGGGTCGCCGAGGTGCTCCGGTGAACCAGCAGCTGCGGGTCGGCTATCGCCGGTGCGCCAGCCTCACCCGCGCCTCCGGCACCACGTACTCCTGGGGGGCGCTGCTGCTGCCGCGGCGCCATCGCAAGGACGTGTACGCGGTGTATGCGCTGTGCCGCCTGGCCGATGACAGCGTCGACGAACCCTCCCGCGTCGATCTCGCCGTCCCCCACGACGGCACCCCTGCGGAACGACTCGCCGCCTTCCGCGCCCGGTTCTTTGAGGCGGTCCGACGCGGCCGGGCCGACGAACCGGTGATGGCTGCCGTCGTCGACAGCATCTCCTCCCGCGGCACCGCTCTGGAATGCTTCGACCGGTTCTTCGAGGCGATGGCTCTCGACCTCAACCGGACGCGCTGGGCATCCTGGACCGACCTGCGCGACGGCTACATGGAGGGGTCAGCCGCCGTCATCGGGGAGATGATGCTGCCGGTTCTCGAGCCGTTCTCCCCCGCCGCCGCCGAGCCTGCCCGCCAGCTCGGCCTCGCCTTCCAGCTGACGAACTTCATCCGCGACGTCGGCGAGGACCTCGACCGGGGCCGGGTCTATCTTCCCGCCGACGAACTCGCCGCGCACGGCGCCGACCCCTGGTTGCGTCAGGTCACCCCGGCCTGGCGGACCTTCCTGGCCGCGCAGATCGCCCGCAACCGGGGGCTGTACCGGGCGGCCCAGCCCGGGCTCGACCTGCTCCCGGCGGCGTCGCGCCGATGTGTCGGCACCGCGCTGGTGCTGTACCGGCGGATCCTGGACCGGATCGAGGCAGCCGACTATGACGTCTTCATCACCCGCATCCGGGTGCCGGACCGGGAGAAGGTGGGGGTCGGTCTCCGCAGCCTGGTTCCGCTCGTCCCGCCGCCACGCTGATCCGGCCCGGGACCCACACCCCGGGCCGATACGGCTCAGGCCGGCTCGTCCTTGCCGGACATGAGATCGCGAACCGATCCGAAGGCCTTCTTCGCCGCTCCCGCGACATCGTCCCAGGCCCCTTCGGCGGCGTCGGTGGCCTTGTCCCAGGTCTCCCCGGCCTTGCCGGCCAGGTCCTCGAAGGTCTCCTCCGCCTTCTCGGTCACGTCCTCCCAGACATCTTCTGCCTTGTCGATGAAGCTGTCGGCGTTCTCATCGGCCATGATGCTCTCCGTTCGTGGTCTCGCGGTACCTGAAACTATAGGGAAACCGCTGCTGGCCCACGCCCCTCAGCGTCGGAGCAGACCGCGCATCGGGACGGTCCACAGATCCTCGCCGGCGGCACCCCACGGCTCGAGCAACGCGTTCGCCGCGAGGATGCCGGTGGTCGCCGCCCGTTCCATCAGCGCCACCGGATAGGCGGTGCGCACCCAGTCGCCGGCCAGCACCAGGCGCTCGTCCGGCGTCCTCACACCGGGACGATCAGCCCACCGCGCAGGTTCCACCAGCGTGCAGTCGTCCCGGACGAGCACCTCCCGGGCGAGCACCGGAAGGGTCGCAGTCTCGGCGAAGACGCGGTGGAGTTCATCCTCCAGTTCGTCCACCACCTGCTGGGCGGCATCCGGGTCATCGATGACCACTGGATCACAGGCGTAAGCGTGCAGCTCGACCACCGACCCGTGGTGTTCGGTCGCCCACGCGGTGGCACCGGCCTCGAAGCGCTCCAGGACTGAGACATTGTCCAGCGGACCGTAGCCGGATGTCCCCAGGAAGGCTGGGCGGTCGGCACGGACCGGCCCGCCGAACCACAGTCGGACCACGATGAACGGCGGCGCGTTGGTGGTGGCGGCGACCTGGTTCTTCCAGGCGGCCGTGCGCGGCTCGGCAGGGAGATCGGCGATCAGCTCCCGCGCCACCCGGGGATCGGTCGCCAGCACGACGGCATCGGCGGCCGCCGGAAGGTCGCCGGCCAGGGCGACCCGGGCGCCGCCCGCGCCGACCTGCAGCCCGGTGGCCGCGACCCCGAGGCGGACGTCGACGCCGAGCTGTTCCAGGAAGACGACGAACGGATCCCACAACGTCGTTCGATAGTCGTCGCGGGGCACATCGAACAACAACCCTTCCGCCGAACCCAGGAAGTAGGTGTGGAACATGGCGACGAGCTCGCCGGCGCTGAAGTTCTCCGGATCGGCGAAGAACGACCGGGCGAACACCTCCAGCGCCAGGTCGCGGGCGGCATCGGGGAAGCGGAGACGATCCAGGAAGGCTGCTGCGGACTCCCCGTCGTAGTCGTCATAGGTCCCCGGAAAGTGGACGCGCAGCAGCTCCAGCGCAGCCGTAACGTTGACCCTTGCCAGGGATCGCAGACTGAACGACGGGCTCTGCCGGACGAACTCCACCACCGACCACGGCGGGGTGGTGGGAAGGTTGGTGAAGGAGTCCCGCAGGCCGTCGGGGCGCTGCAGCGGGTAGTCCTTGATGCCCACCAGCAGGGACAGCTCGGGATCGATCCGCTTCAGCAGGGCGCGCAGGTTGTAGTACTGCCGGAAGAAGGCGTGGAAACCGCGACTCATGGTGCGGCCGCCCTCGCCGGCCCAGGCCGCCACCCGACCGCCGAGGGAGTCGTTCGCCTCGAGGAGTGTGACGCTCACACCGCGCTCAGCCAGCACTGTGGCGGCGGCAACGCCGGCGATCCCACCTCCGACGACGATCACCGAACGTGGATGGAGCACCCGGTAGGTCCCCGGCACCGCCGGGTGGTGGACGGCGCGGGGGTCGCGGCCGGGAAGGTCGGGGCGCGGACGGCTCATCGGGTCTCCTGAAGGGGTTTGCGGGCGACGAAGGTGTGGAGGATGCCCCGCTGCCAGCCGGTGGCGGTGCGCGAGGCGATATCGGTGAAGCCGGCCCGGTGGAGCCGGTCGGCGAACGTGGTCACCGTGTCGAAGCCCACCACGCTGCGCCACAGATAGCGGTAGAGGTCCCGGTTGCGGTCGAGAAGGATGCCCAGCGGGACGATGATGCCCAGGGCGACGGTGTCCCAGGTCACCCGGGCGCGCGGGTTGCCGGCGACGGAGTACTCCTGGACAACCAGCCACCACCCGGCCGGAGCAGGGCGAAGACCTCGGCGACCGCCCGGTCCCGCTCCGCAGCTGGGACATTGCGGAACAGATAGCAGGCCTGCACCCCGGCGAAGGACTCCCGGCCGACGGCATCGACGTCGAGCGCGCCCGCAACGGCGCGATCGAAGCTCACTCCGGCCGGCCAGTTCTTCCTGCGGGCCTGCTCGAGCATCCCCGCCGAGGCATCGAGCCCGGTGATCGGTGTACCCTCGGGCAGCGCATCGACCAGGGCGCGGGTGGAGGCGCCCGACCCGCAGGCCAGATCCAGCAGACCGCCCTCGCGCTCGGGACCTAGGCTCGCTGCCAGAACCTTCGCGGCGCGCCGCAGCTCGCGGTGGTAGCCGGGGTTGAGGGCCACCATGAGGTCGTACCTGGACGCCCCCCGATCGAAGGCGGTCGCGGTGGTCATCGGCGGTCCTCCCGTTCTGGTCGGACCCGCGCACCGGTGCGGGGGCCGAGCTTGACCCAGACGATGATCGTCAGCGTGATCATCGCCCACCCGAATCCGAAGTCCTCGATCGGGATGTCCCAGGGGATCCGTATCCCCGACTGATGGGCCGGGTTGTACAGCACCACCGGGTCGGAGAGTTTGGTCAGCCAGCCGTCAACGAGCACCTGGAAGCCGACGACGATCGTGATCGAGAGCCAGTACTGGGCCGACCGGAAGATCCCGGTCCGGGCCCACGCGAGTTCGCCCACGATGACGGCGAGGATCGCGACCAGAGTGAACAGGGGATACTCAGCCATCGCGATCCCCTCGAAGCCGACCCAGCACCTGCCCGACAGCCTCATAGGTCAGCAGGCCACAGATCGGGACGACCAGGAAGAACACCAGCTCCTCCACCGGCATGATCCCGAGCATGATGCCCGTGGTGAACTCGGCGCTGTAGGACCAGTGGTCGCGGAGGATCCCGACGATGTCCCAGACCACGAAGATCGCCACCGTCGGGATCAGCGCCAACAGCAGGCGCACCGGGCGGCGGTAGACCCGCGCCCGCAGCACGTATTCCAGGGGCAGGGTGATAAGAAGGCACCCGGCCATCAACACGAGGTACTGCCAGCGATCATCCATCAGCAGCGGCTCCCGGGCGCGCCGGCAGCCCGGGAGGCTCCCGTGCTCAGGATCACCGCTCCCACGGGCCGAGGTGGGCCACGTCGGCATAGCTGGGGTGGCGTTCGATCCAGGTGCGGACGAACGGGCACACCGGCACCGCGAGCCGCTCACCGTCGGCGCGCACCTGATCCAGCGCGGACCGGATGAGCGCTGACCCGACACCGCGCCCTTCGTAGGCCTTCTCGACGAGGGTGTGGGTGAACACAAGGTACTTCTCGGTGAGCTCGTACTCAGCCACGCCGGCGCGCTCGGCATCCAGACGGGCCTCGAAGCGGCTGGCCGCGGGGTTGTCGGTCACGACGACGGCATCGGCACTCATAAGCCTATTCTTCCATTGCGCCGCCCCTGGGCGGGCCACGGTCCGCGGGGCAGGTCTCCCCGCGCGCGGCCCCATCCGAGGGGACCGTCGGTCCCGTTGCACCGGGAAGGAGTCCGGGCCGGCGGCCCGGGTTCAGCGCTGGTCGCCCACCAACCGGGCTACGTGCAGTGCCAGGTACAGCGCCTCGTCGTCGACGATGGGGGTGTCGAGGCGGAGCTCCAGCAGCAACCTGATGCGCTGGGCGCAGGCGTACTCCCTCGGGTTCTCCCGGCGCACCGAGGCGAGCAGCCCGCGCGGCGCCTGCCCGACCGCGTCCCCCTTCTCGATCCGGGTGACCAGATAGCGCAGATGGGTGAGAAACCGGGTCAGGCTCAGCGAGTTCTCCGGCACCGTGAATCCGTAGGCGTGCTCAATGATCTCCACCACCTGCGCCATGATGCGGGTGAACCGCACGGTCCGGGTGGCCTCGGCCGGCGCGAACCGCGCATTGACGAAGTGGAGGGCCAGCAGACTCACCTCCCCCCTGGGGAGCGTGGTGCCGGTGCGTTCCTCGATCAGGGCGAGAGCCTGACGACCCACCCGGGCCTCCTCGGCGTAGAGATGGGTGACCTCCCACTCCAAGGGATACTCCAACAGCATCCCCTCGTCGAGACGGCGGAGCACGAAGCTGATGTGATCGGCCAGCGGGATCAGCATCCGGGCGCTGATGTGATCGCCGAGTTCGGTGCGCGCAAATGCGACGACCGCGTCGGCCAGCGCGATGTGCTCGGCAGGGATCTGGGCCACCAGGTGGGCCACGCGGGTGCTGTCGGCCTCGGGAACGAAGGTCCGCTCCACCCGGTCGGGATCGATGCGATCGCCCGGATGCGACTTCCAGCCGATGCCCCGGCCCAGCACCACGAACTGGTCGCCCTCGTCGTCGACAGCGAGGACGACGTTGTTGTTGTAGGCGCGCACGATGCGCATGGGGCCCCTCCTCGGGCGTCGCGGGGG
>JBKEBV010000147.1:0-2771 GCA_047973315.1 Propioniciclava sp. | reverse complement strand
ACTGCAAATCCGTGTACACGGGTTCAAATCCCGTCTCCACCTCGGGCGGTTGGCGCAGTTGGTAGCGCGCTTCCCTGACACGGAAGAGGTCATCAGTTCAAATCTGGTACCGCCCACCACGCCGAAGGCCCGGTCGCCGACCGGGCCTTTCAATAGTTCTGGGACGTCCCCACTGCCGCTCTCGCACCCCCGCGGGGTGGGCACCATAACGGTCGCCTCAGCCCGAACGCCCGGATCGGCGACCCCCCAGGCCTGGGCGACTGACGCGGCGCGGTGGTGGGCACCGCAGACCCTGGAGGCCCAGTTTCCGGTGGGGAGCAGCGAACACGACCCGCCGGAGAGCGACCGGCCGACTCCCGGGCAGACTTTCGACCCGGACATCCGTTCGTCTCGCTGGTCGGTACGGCTATCCACATATTGAAACGGCCATCTTGCGATTCACTGTCGTTTTCAGTCAGGATGACTACCGAAACGGCAAGGGTGCCGACCGGCACGAGTACGGAAGGCTACGCCATGGCAGCACCCGCACTGCTTCTGGTCGCGGAGGGGGGCGCGGACCCGCGCGTTGAACGGGTCGCCCACGAGATCCGCCTCGGACTGAGCCAGGCCCGCCCCGAGATCCGGTGTGATGTCGCTTTTCTCGGCCAGGGAAAGCCCGCCGTCAGCACCGCGGTCACGCGACTGACCTCCCAGAGTGTCTCTGAGATCGTCATGGTCTCGCTCGATCTGGCCAATGCCGTCGACATCGACCCGACCATCGTCGCCGCCGGCGATGCCGCCCGGGCGGCCCACCCCGGCGTCGCCGTGTCCGTGGCTCGACCGGTCGGCCCCGAGGCCTCCCTTCTCGGCGTCCTGGACGCCCGACTCAGGTCGGCGCTGTCCGCCGCCCGGGTGCTTGAGCTTGACGGTCTGGTCCTCTGCGCTGCCAGCACCGGCGACGTTCGCGGGGCTTCCCTGCTGGCCCGCCGCACCCGTCAGTGGTCCACCCATCATCGACTCCCCTGTCTGGTCGCGGTGGCGGACGGTTCCGGCCCGACGGTCGCTCAGGCGGTGCAAGGGCTCCGCAGCCAGGGTCGGCGTCACATCGCGGTCGGCTCGCTGTTCTGGGGTCACGACGAGAAGTACGCCGCCCAGGCCGAGCTGGCCGAACGTGTCGGGGTCGTCGCCGTCTCTGAACCGTTGGGATCACCCCGGGAGCTCATCGAGTTGATCCTGGCACGCTATGCGTTCGCCGCCATGGACCTGCTCGATGTCGACGCCCACACCGCGAACCCCCTGATCGCCACCGACGCCCAACTCACCGCCTGAGCGTCGACACGTCCCGCCGGTCGGTGACCTGCGGATGCCGACCTGCGGTCAGACCTCGGCAACCAAACGCTGCTGCTCGGCCACGTCGAAGTCCGCCGGAGGCCAGGCGAGTTGGAGTCCGGCCAGCTTCTCGCGAAGCAGTTCGGCCACCGCCCAGTTGCGGTACCACTTACGGTCCGACGGAATGGCGTACCACGGGGCGATCTCGGTATTGCAGCGTTCCAGGGCTGTCTCGTAGGCCTCGGTGTAGGCGTCCCACTTCGATCGCGCCCTCAGGTCGCCGGGATTGTACTTCCAGTACTTCTCGGAACGCTCCAGACGTGCTGCCAGACGTTCCTTCTGCTCGTCGGCTGACACGTGCAGGAAGCACTTGATGATGGTGTAGCCCTGCTCGGTCAGGAACGCCTCGAACGCGTTGATCTGGTCGTAGCGCCGCTCCAGCTCATCCCCGGGGGCCAGTTCCTCCACCCGCACCACCAGGACATCCTCATAGTGGGAGCGGTCGAAGATGCCGATCATTCCCGGCATGGGCAGCGCCCGCTCGATCCGCCACAGGTAGTGGTGGGCGCGCTCCTCAGCAGTCGGCGCCTTGAAGGAACGGATGTGCACTCCTTGGGGGTCGACCAGACCGATGGCGTGCCGGATGACCCCTCCCTTCCCCGCAGTATCCATGCCCTGCAACACCAGCAGAACCCGAGGAGCATGGTCTGGATCGGAGCGACCGTTGGCGAACAGGAGCTCCTGACACTCAGAGAGATCCGCCTCGACGGCCGCCCGCGCCCTGGCGGCGTCCTTCTTGCCGCCCCCGGGGAAACCCGGGGTGGCGCGGGCGTCGAGCTCGGCGATCCGGACCGGTCCCGCCGGGACCCGGAGCAACTCGGACAGCGGGGCCTGCGATGAGGTCTGCTTCATGGACGACGAGTCTGCCGGGTCGAAGGACAGCACGCTACCCGCGCCGGGAACAATCGCGCGATCTCAGCGGTTGCACGGTACAGGAGCGTCGACGGAAGGAGAGCCGACCATGGACGACAAAACGGGACGCGCGCGCGACGACTGGCGAACGGTGCTGACCCCGTTCGAGTTCTCGGTTCTCCGGGAGGGTGCCACCGAGCGTCCCTTCACCGGCGCGTACGACCAGACCTTCGAGCCGGGCACCTACGCCTGCCGGGTCTGCGGCGTGGAGTTGTTCACCAGCGAGGCGAAGTTCGCCTCCCACTGCGGCTGGCCGAGCTTCTTCACCCCCGCCGCCGAGGAGCGGATCACCTACATCTCCGATGAGTCGCTGCCGGGCCCCCCGCGCGTCGAGGTCCGGTGCGCCTCCTGCGACAGCCACCTCGGCCATGTCTTCTCCGGTGAGGGGTACCCCACACCGACCGATCTGCGGTACTGCATCAACTCGATCTGCCTGGTCCACTCCCCGCCCGACCCGTGACCAGGCTCGGTCCGGCGCGCCTGGCGGGAAG
>JBKEBV010000117.1:0-9484 GCA_047973315.1 Propioniciclava sp. | reverse complement strand
ATTCATTCCTTTCTGGATTCCACCGCCGAGATGGCGGCATCGATCATCCGTTCAATCGGCCACTCAGGCTGGTAGCCCAAGAGCGCCGAGGCCTTGCTGTTTGAGGTTTCGTAGTTCACCGCTGGCCCCGGAAGGGGTACCTTCACCACGTCGCGGTGCAGGGCCGCTGCGATCGGCAGGACGATTTCGTCGAATGAGGCCGCGCGAGGTGCACCGATGCCGATCGCTTCGCCGCTGACGCCGGGAGCATCCAGTGCTCGGATGATTCCCTCCACCAAGTCCCTGGTCTCGCAGATTCCCATCCGGAATGGGACCCCCTCGGGGCTGGTCGCGATGTACATCCGCCCGTCTCCGTGATCCAGCGCTCGAAGCTCGCCAGCCAGAGCGTGGTTTCCGAAGCGTTCCTGCTGGGCAGCCTTGGCGGCGAGGAAGAATCGGGGTCCGGACATGGTGGACTCGGGATCGGCGAGTTCCTCGGCGTCCTGGGTGTGAGAGAACCGGAGGATCACCACTTCCAGGGCCGTCGTTCTGGCATAGAAGCGGGCCACTTCTTCGGTCAGTAGCTTGCTCAGTCCGTAGACCGTGCGGGGTTCGGTGGGGTGGCGTTCGTCGAGGGGCAGGTACTGGGGGTGGTTCTCGGGGTACACCTCGCCGGAGCTCCCCACAGCCACCCGCTGCACGCCGGCGGCAGCGGCGGCTTCCAGCACGTTGTAGGTGGAGTTGACATTGGTGCGGAGTACGTCGTTGGCAACACCCGGATCCCACGACATGAAGGCGGCCAGATGGACCACGCCGTCGACACCTGTGAACGCCTCGCGAAGGCCTTCGGGGGCGTTCAGATCGAGCACCAGGGTGTCAGCGTCCTGCGGGGAGACGTCGATGGGGATCACCACATGGCCCAGGCCCCGCAACCGGGCGACAAGCGCCCTCCCGACGCGCCCGGATGAGCCGGTGACCGCCAGACGCCTCATCTCAGACCGCCCTTCTCTGGCTGGAATCCCAGATTGATCGAGATGGAGTCGGCCGCCTCGATCACGATGCCTCCCCATTCCTCCAGGCGGTTCTTCAGGTCCAGAGCGCGAACTGATCCGGAGACCGAGACGGCCGCCACGATCTCCCCGGTCTCGTCTCGAACAGGCGCAGCAACACAGGCGCGGCCCAACGCAAGTTCCTCATGTTCGGTGGTGAAGCCCGTCACCCGGGCCTCGGTGAGCTGCTCTGCCAATGCCTGGATGTTCCCCAACGTGTGCACGGTGTAGGTGGGTAGCGGCGAGACCAGCTCTTCCAACTCGTCGGCGTGCACTCCCAGCAGGAGCGACTTGCCCAACGCGGTCGCGTGCAGCGGGCTGTACTGCCCGAGCATGGTGATCGGCTTGACCTGTGCACCGCCCTGCAGGCTCACGATGTACTGCATCTGCGACCCGGCCCGGATTCCGACATTGAACCCGGCTCCGTATTCATGTGCGAGCCCCTGGACGAGAACCCGTGACGCCCGGTGGATCCGGGACTGGTTCGCGGCGGCTCCGCCCAACATCAACACGGTGGGGCCCAGCGAGTAGGCCCCGCCCCGCTCTTCGCGGGTCACGAATCCTGCGCGTTCAAGTGTCAGCATCAGCCGGGACACCGTCGACGGCCCGAGGCTGACGGCGTCGGCCAACTCCCCGCCCCTCATCGGACCCTCTGCCAAACACTGAAGTGCCAGCAGTGCCCGCTCGACACTCTGATGAGAGCCTCCGGCTTCTGGACTCGGTTGGTTCATCTCACCCCCATTGATGGATCTGCGTTCTGTGGTTAGTCTGTTGCATACAGTGCAAGTACGTCAATACTCTCTGGAGGGCGTGATGCAAATAGCGCATGTGGCGTCCCATGTTCTCAAGCTGAGCGCGCCACACTCCTACTTGGGGGACACGGTGGCGGGGGCGGTCCCCGAGGGATACGCAGTGCGGGCGCCGTGGCGCAGCCTGTATTCCAACCGTTATGAGACGGTGTTGGTGGAAGTCACTGCCGAGGACGGCACAACTGGTTGGGGGGAGGCGCTGGCCCCCGTGGGTCCTGAAGTGGTCAGTGCCGTGGTCGACACCCTCCTCGGCCCACAGCTTGTCGGACGTTCCCTGCGCGGCCCTCGTGAGGCCTGGTACTTCCTGCGCGAGCTCATGCGCGAACGAGGGCATCTTGGTGGCCATCAGGCTGATGCGCTGGCTGCGATCGACATCGCCCTGTGGGACCTCCACTCCCGGTGGTTGGGGGTACCTGCAGCCTGTCTCGCAGGGGGGCCGGTGAGGGACGAGGTGCCGCTCTATCTGTCCGGACTCCCCCGACCGACGCGGGCGGGCCGGAGCGAACTCGCCCGTGCCAGCCACGCCGCCGGAACCCGTCGGCTGAAGCTCCATCTCGGCCACGGCGTGGGCGCAGATCTTGAGGTCGTCGATTCCCTCCTGGAGCTGAACCTGGACCTGCAGATCGCTGTCGACGCCCACTGGGCCTATACGCTGCCCGACGCTGTCCGGCTCGCCCAGGAACTGACGGCCCGCGGGTGCTGGTTCCTGGAAGCTCCGTTGCCTCCCGAAGACCTGGTGGGCCACCGGAAGCTGACCGAGCAGTCAGGGATAATGATCGCGGCCGGGGAGGCGATGCGTCACCGCTACGAAGCCGAACCGTGGCTCAGCAGCCGGGCCATCGGCCTGTTCCAACCGGATGTCGCCCGCACCGGTCTCACCGAGTCGTTGGCCATGGCGGACCTCGCCGCCACGCACCACATCCCGGTCGCCCCCCACCATTCCGTCTGCTCACCCGTCGCCTACTTCGCTGGCATTCAGCTCGCTCGGCTCGTTCCCGACCTGCTGGCTCTCGAGTACCAGCCGTATCCCCTGGATGCCACCGCATCTGTCATCGGAGGGCCGGTCCCGGGGACGATGGAATCGGTCCGGGTGCCGGAGGTTCCCGGACTGGGTTTCACCGTGGACGTCGACCGGGTCAGGGAGCTCTGTGTCTCGTGCTGAGCGGAGTCATCCCCATCCTCGCCACACCCTTCACCCGGAACGACGACATCGACGTGGACGGCCTCGAACGGCTGACGGCCTTCGTCCTCGCCAGCGGAGTCACGGCGGTGGCCACCCTCGGCCTCGCCAGCGAGGCCTTCGCACTGAGCCCGTCGGAACGGTCCACGGTGGTCAGAGCTGTGCGTCACGCTGCGGGGGCCCAGGTTCACCTGGTGGTGGGAGTGGCCGCCACTTCCCTGCGCGGCGCATTCGAACAAGGGGCGGCAGCGATCAACTCCGGCGCCGACAGCCTGATGGCTCTCCCGCCCTACCTGGTCAAGCCGGATGAGCGGGGAATTCGTGCCTTCTACCGTCAGCTCGGTGAAGCCTTTGGGAGGGTCATGGTGCAGGACGCCCCCACGACCACCGGGGTCGAGCTGGAGCCGTCACTCATCGCGGAACTCTCCGACCTCCCCGGAGTGACATCCTTCAAGATCGAGACGCCCCACAGTGCGCTCAAGATGCGCGAGGTACGCCGCCTCGCCCCCGATGCTCCGCTGCTCGGGGGGCGAAATGCGGTCGCGATGCTGGACGAGCTTGCCGCAGGCTCCATCGGAACCATGCCCGCCTGCGAGTTCACCGGAACTCTCCGTCAGGTCGATCTGCAATGGCGGGCCGGCGGCAGTCCGACGCGGGCGTACTCACGGCTCGAGCCGCTGCTGGCGATGGGCATCCGCCCCCGGAAGGGTTGGGCGGTGCACAAGTACGTGTTGCGGCGGATGGGGATCATCGGGCACGGCGGGGTCCGGCATCCGGCGGAACCACTCTCGCTCGCCGAGACAGATGAACTTGAATCACTCCTGGCGGCCTGGCAGAGCGGAGGGGATACGGATGCGGACCACCAGAGTTGAGACGGACTTCGCCGTGGTGGGCGGCGGACTGGCTGGTGTGTGTGCCGCCATCGCCGCGGCACGCCAGGGGTGCGATGTTGTGCTGCTCCAGAACCGACCGGTTCTCGGTGGCAACTCGTCCTCCGAGATCCGCGTCTGGGTGTGTGGAGCAACGGCGCACCAGAATCAACGCTGGGCGCGAGAGACGGGCATCATCGGCGAACTGCTCGAAGAGAACCAGTACCGCAACCCGGAGGGAAACCCCATCTACTGGGATGAGGTGATCCTGGACGCGGTACGCGCCGAGCCACGGATCACTCTGCTCCTCAACACCGACGTCCGTGCCGTCCGGATGAACGAGTCCGGCGACCGGATCGACCAGCTCACTGCCTGGACCATGGGTTCAGAGACAACAACCATCGTCCAGCCCGGATGGGTGGCTGACTGCACCGGGGACGGCTGGCTCGCAGCCATGTCAGGCCTTGACTGTCGGCTGGGCAAAGAGGGCCGGGACGAGTTCGGGGAGGACTTTGCGCCGCTTGAGCCTGTTCGCGAGTTCCTGGGCTCGACGATCCTGTTCTACACCAAGGACACCGGTGCCCCCTGCCCCTACGTGGCGCCGCAGTCCGCGAAGGACATCACGGCAACGCCGATTCTGACCGCACGGACCCTTGCGGCCGGTGACAACGGATCCGCCTATTGGTGGATCGAGTACGGGGGACACCTTGATCCTGTTCATGACAATGCCGACATCGCCCACGAGCTGCGCTCGATCATCTTCGGCATCTGGGACTACATCAAGAACTCTGGCCAGTTCGACGCCAGCACCCTGACCCTGGAGTGGATCGGTGCCCTTCCCGGAAAGCGCGAATACCGGCGCATCATCGGCGCGCACACGCTCACCCAGAACGAGATCCTGAACCAGGTGTCCTTCCCAGACAGCATTGGCTTCGGCGGCTGGTCCATCGACCTCCACCCTGTCGAGGGCGTCTACGCCTCGACCTCCGGGGCCCGTCAGCGCTTCGGCAGAGGTCTCTTCCACATCCCGCTCGGATGTCTGTATTCCCCCAAGGTGGAGAACCTGCTGTTCGCCGGTCGCAATATCTCCGCCACGCACGTGGCGTTCGGCGCCACCCGGGTGATGGCAACGTGCGCCGTACTCGGGGAGGCGATCGGCACGGTGGCAGCGCTGTCGCGCGAGTCCGGGCGCACCGTGGCCGATCTGGCATCCGCGCCCAAGCAGGTGCAGGAACGTCTGCTCCGCGAGGACGCCTCGTTCCTCGGCCCAGCAGGCGGCGACAAGGACGATCTGGTTCGTCTCGCTCGGCTCGCCTCCCCCGATCAGGCCTTGCGTTACCTGCGCCCTCCGAGTCCAGACCTGTGGCGCGAACTTGACACTGATTGTGCCCTCACGCTCCCGGGGCGTCTTTCGTTGCAGGAGATCCGGCTCTTCGGCACCGGTGGCCGAGTTCCCCTCACGCTGGTGGCAGGCGAATCGCCCTTGGCAGTTATCCCCGGCAGCTCAGTTCTCGCGCGCGGTTTCGCGAGCCTCCCGGTTGAACCGGGATGGGCCCGGGCCGTGTTCGACCGGCCGCTCACCTTCGATGTGGACAGTGACATCTTCCTCGTGATCGGCGCAAGCGCCGGGGCCAGGCTCGGTCTGGCGAACAGTCCCTCCCCGTTGGGGCTGTGCCTGGCCCGAACCAGCGATCACGACGACCAGAACGTCGACCTGGATGCCAGCCCACTGCTGGAGTGGCCAACGCGCCCCTTCCTCGGGAAGAGCATCGCTCACGACATCCGAGCGCGCTCGCCTCAAACCGGCGCCGAAGCGGTCGCCGACGGCTGCCAGCGGCCCTTCGGGGGGCCACACATGTGGATCTCTCGAGACCTGAGCGCCGGACCCGCGGATCTCGTGGTGACGTGGGATTCGCCTCAGACCCTCGCCTGGCTGGACCTGGTCTTCGACAGCCAGTTGGACACCGAACTGAACAATCTCCACCGGCACCGGACTCCCCACCGGGTCATCCCAACCGTGGCGCGTCACGTCACCATCCTGGCCGAGGGTGAGGATGGGAACCTCTCGCAGATTGCCGCACTGGGTGACAACCGCCGCCGCCACGTCAGGCTGCCCGTCCGGGTCAGGACCTCCCGCGTGGTGGTGCGCATCCATACGACGCACGGCGCGCCTGAGGCGCGCCTGGTCAGTCTTCGCGCCTATCCGCCGGGGATCGATGGCGGACAGGTGAGCTACGCCGGTGATGTCTCCGGGGTCCGTGGCGCGTCTACGCTTGCCCCATGATGCCGGATGTTCGTGCGCTGATCCGCCGCGACCTCGTTCCGGTGTTGCGATCACGCGAGTTCCGCGGGTCGCTACCCACGTTGCGTCGGCCGGTGGGGGACACCATCCAGGTGGTCAACGTGCAGGCGAGTTCCGGGAACGGGCCGAACTGGTGGGCCTTCTACCTCAACTGTTCGATCTATGTGCCGGAGCTGGATCAGCTGGTCAACCACCACACCCTCGCCAAGCCGAGAGAAGAGTCCTGCCAGCTGCGGGAGCGGGCCGAGCCGAGCGACCCGACAGCGAGGGGTCGCTACGAGTTCACCCCTGAAGGAGACTCCGAGGCGACCATGGCCGGCGCGGTCGCCGACCTCAGCGGCATGCTGGACTATCTCGACCGGTTCGTGACGGTGGAGGATGTGGTTGCTGAGCTGGCTCAGCGTTGGCTGGCCTCGTTCCCGGAGGTCATCGCCTGGTATCTGAGCACCGATCAGATCCACTCGGCGCGCGCTTTCGCGACCAGAGTGTGGGAGCGTTTCGGCGACGAGGACCGCTGGCCGACTCTGGCCCGGCTCATGGATGAGGCGGCGGCGTTGGTGGGCGTCGCGCCCGGCTGGCGCGCCGAGTCCACCCGCGGCAGTTCCTGACCTGGTCGGCCGCGACGGGAACGAGCGAGGGGTTGGAGCGTTCTCGTGGCCTGCTCGCGGCCACGAGAGGTGGTATCGAGTGCAGGGCACCTCGTTGGCCACCACCGACCCCACACGTTCACGCCACCACCGGTGACCCGCCGAGCCCCGTCGCATCTGAAAAACTCAAGACAATCGCACAACTGCTAGCGACCAAGGGTCGCTAGGCTCGTGGGATGACGCCGGCCGCAGCGAATCCTCCCGCCGAGTACACCCGCGACACCACCTATATCGAGTCCCGGATCACCGCCGACGGCAGCGATGGATGGCCGGTGGAGCCGGGACGGTACCGGTTGGTGGTGGCCCGGGCATGTCCGTGGGCGAACCGGATGATCATCGTGCGCCGGTTGCTCGGCCTGGAGAAGGTCGTCTCGATGGGGGTGTGCGGTCCCACCCACGATGAGCGGTCCTGGACCTTCGACCTGGACCCCGGTGGTGTCGACCCGGTGCTGGGGATCGAACGGTTGCAGCAGGCCTACTTCCGGCGGGTGCCCGACTATCCGCGGGGGATCACCGTACCGGCGATGGTGGATATTCCGACCGGGGCCGTGGTGACCAACGATTTCGCCCAGATGAGCATCGACCTGTCCACCCAGTGGCCGGAATATCACCGGGTGGGGGCGCCGGACCTCTACCCCGAGCACCTGCGCGCCGAGATGGATCCGTTGATGCGGATGATTTACACCGAGATCAACAACGGCGTCTACCGGTGTGGCTTCGCCGGCAGCCAAGCCGCCTACGACGACGCCTTCGCCCGGCTTTTCACCGCCTTGGACCAGGTCTCGGGACGGCTGGAGGACCAGCGCTACCTGATGGGAGACGCGGTCACCGAGGCCGATGTGCGGTTGTTCACCACGCTGGTGCGGTTCGACGCGGTCTACCACGGGCATTTCAAGTGCAACCGGTCACTGCTGTCCGACATGCCGGTGCTGTGGGCCTACGCCCGGGACCTTTTCCAGACCCCCGGCTTCGGCGACACCATTGACTTCGACCAGATCAAGGAGCACTACTACGTGGTCCATCGGAATCTGAACCCGTCAGGGATCATTCCCCGCGGTCCGCTGCTTGCGGGTTGGCACAGCGCGCACGGCCGGGAACGGCTGGGCGGGAGCCCGTTCGGGCGAGGGACGCCGCCGGCCTGATCGCTGCCGCCGCAGCGGAGAGCCTTGTCATGGCTGCTGAGGTGGGAGGTCCGACGAGATAGATCAAGAGCCTTGTTGATCTACAGGCCACGCTGGCGGATTGGAGCGCTGGTTGCAGGGGTCGAGATCTACCCACCTACAGATTTGTCCGACCAGCAGATTGCCGCCGTCTCGGGTCCAGGTGAACGGTTGTTGATCGCCCTCCCTATGGCTGGTCCTCCGGGTGCGGACGGTCGCGTCTGGACCCGAGACTGCTGGCACCGGTCACATCACTGCGTGGAACGGACGTCCACGACCCAGGTGACGCCGAACCGGTCGGTCAGCATGCCGAATCCTGCGCTCCACGGGCCAGCTATGTGCCCGCCAGCTACCCGGCAGCGTGCGACCCCGAGGTGGTGCTGGCCCTTGCGGAGGGGGCCCGACGTGAGGGGCACCGGTTCCATGTGGGCACCATCAGGTCCGCCGATTCCGACTATGTGGGCGGCGGACGGCCTTCGGTGGCCGGCTACTTCCAGCCTTGGCACGAGCAGCTCGCCGAGACGTGGGTGAAGGCGGGGGTCTTGAGTGGGGACCGGGAATCGGCGGCGATCGTCACCATGGCGCGCCTCTTCGGTCGGCGCGGCGGGTCGATCTGCTCGGTCGCGGACAATCTCGCCACCGGAGCCGCCTTCAGCAGCGGCGCGGGCCACCAGGCTGCGATCGTGGCTGCACTGGAAGGCATGGCGATCCTGGCGCAGATGGACCGCCAGCGGGATGCTGACGGGCTGAGCCTCTGGCTGCCGTCTCTGGGTCCGCTCCTCGACCATGCCGACGACGGTGAGCCGACCGAGGCTGCGGGCATGCGAGCGGAACGCCTTGAGGCGGAAAGAACTGAGGCGGACGGGGCGGTGCGGTGATGGGCGCTCCGACCCCCGTCCTCATCGACTGCGACCCGGGCCTGGATGACGCCGTCGCCCTGCTGCTGGCGACCCGGTCTCCTGAGATCGAGCTGGTCGCTGCGACGGCGGTGTCGGGAAACCTCCCGGCCAGCGTCACTTCGGCAATCTGCATCGCGTCCTCGAGTTAGCCCGCTGCGACGTCGCGACCGGTCGAGGGCCGGAGCATCCGCTGCTGGGACGGCTGGCCTCCGACCCGTTCTCCCATGGCCCGGGTGGTCTGGGAGGCTGGGAGTTCCCGCCGCCGACGCTGCCGTCCGATCCCGCTTGGGCGCCCGACGTGATCTGCGCCACGGCCGACCGGTTCGGTCCCGATCTGGTGATCGTCACCCTCGGGCCGCTGACAAACCTGGCCTTGGCGCTGAAGCGTGATCCGGCGCTGGCTGCCAGGGTGGGGCGGGTGGTGATGCTCGGCGGGAACTTCGGATTCGGGGCGCACGGTTGGCGCAACGGCACCGGGGACAATCCGGTCAGTGAGTGGAATGTGTACGTGGACCCGGAAGCCGCGGCGGCGGTGATCGAGGCGGGATTCCGGCTCACCGCCGTCGGGCTTGACGCGGCCACCGATCCGC